>DASUPR010000512.1:0-8715 GCA_036281015.1 Pyrinomonadaceae bacterium | reverse complement strand
GAAGCGCAAAGGCACGGCTTACATCATCGCCGTTGGCGTGAATGAGTATGAGAATCCGCAATACAACTTGAAGTATGCGACTGCGGACGCGCGCGATTTTGGTGAAGAGGTACGCAAGCGGCAAACGCAGCTTGGCGAGTTTGAGCGTGTCGAGGTGGTCCAACTGCTCGACAAAGACGCGACGAAAGCAAACATTCTCGCTGCGATCAAACGACTGGCCGGTGAACCTGGCCCGCCTTCGTTGAAAATCGGGCCGCTCGATGCGTTGAAGCAAGTGGAGCCGGAAGACACCGTGATCATTTACTACGCGGGACACGGCACTGCGCAGGCGCAACGTTTCTACTTGATTCCGCACGACCTCGGTTACACGGGCGACCGCACGAAGCTGACCGAGGAAGGGTTGAAGACGATGCTCGCGCACAGCATTTCCGATCTCGAGTTGGAATCTGCTGTTGAAGGTATTGATGCCGGCCACTTGTTGCTGATCATCGACGCCTGTAATTCCGGTCAGGCTTTGGAAGCCGAAGAGAAACGGCGTGGTCCGATGAATTCGAAAGGCTTGGCGCAGCTTGCTTACGAAAAGGGCATGTACATCCTGACCGCGGCGCAGAGTTTTCAGGCCGCGCTTGAGGCCGCGCAACTCGGCCACGGATATTTGACGTACGCGTTGGTTGAAGAGGGATTGAAGAGTCCGGTTGCCGATACCGAACCGAAGGACGGCCTGTTGATTGCGCGTGAGTGGCTCAACTTCGCGACCGAGCGCGTGCCACAGATGCAGCAGGAAAAAATGACGCAGGGGCGTGGTGTTGGGTTGGGGATCGCGTTTACGGAAGGTGAAGCAACTGTTGCCGATCCGCAGAAGCGCAGCGTCCAACGCCCGCGCGTTTTCTACCGGCGCGAGCTGGAAGCTTCTCCTTTAGTGATCGCGAAACCGTGACGTGCGATTGTGTTTCTCGCGACGCGTGGTATCATGCGCGCAAGGAAGTAAACTAAATACTCACAACTGTCTATGAGCATAAAAGCCGAAGCCACAATTGAAGATCTCTACAAGGTCGAGGGCAAGGCCGAGCTCGTCAACGGAGAAATCCTCATCATGTCTCCAACAGGTATGGACCCGGGATACGCGGGTGATGAAATATTCGCCTCACTCCGCAATTACTGCAAGCAACACAAGTTTGGACGCGCAGTCGGTGACAACAAGGGGTTCGTTGTGAACTTACCGCATCGCAAGTCCTTTAGCCCTGACGCGGCGTTCGTCATCGATCCGGGTTCAGGAGGGAAGTTTTATCAGGGATCACCGGCCTTCGCCGTAGAGGTTCGTAGCGAAGGCGACTATGGACCGTGGGCGGAACGACAACTTGCCGAAAAAAGGGCCGACTACTTCGCGGCTGGCACGCTCGTTGTTTGGGATGTTGACGTGCTACGCGACGAAGTGGTCCGCGTTTACCGCGCGAGTGCTCCTGATACAGCGGTGGTTTACAGGCGCGGCGAAGTCGCCGAGGCCGAACCGGCGGTTCCTGGTTGGTCTATGGCAGTTAGCGAATTGTTCGAAGACTAGAACTTCTAAGGCTACAGAAAAGCACCCTTCACAGCCGGATACTGCGCTTCGTCAATCTCCTTCACCGCCCTTAACCCTGAAGACAGCGCGCCTTGCATCCACGAAACCCACGCCGAGAGGTGTTCGCCGGCAAAATAAATCCGGCCCTCAGGCGCAACGGCCGCTGCGAAATCGCTAAATCCAACAAACGCCCACGCACCGCGCGACCACTCGTCGTCCAACCAACACTTCGTCACACCGCGTTCAAAGTTCGCCCGCAGACCGGAAAAGATCTCGTCGACTTGTTTTAGCGTCGTCTCGATGCGCTGGTTCTCTTTCAGTTTCGTGATGCGCTCTGCTTCGCCGGGACGCGCATAGGTCATCAAGATCCCGCGTGGTCCAGGTTGGTCCCACGTCGGGTGCCAAACCTCAATCGCGCCACGCGTGAAGGCGAAGCCGTTCAATCCGCGTTCTTCCCAAAAGCGATTCTTTGTTTGCAGATACACGCGCGACACGGCGTCGTAACGCGTGCGTTTGATCGCGTCGCGCTTTCGCGATGACAGCGCCGGTAAATCAACGTTGCGCAACACGGAAAACGGAATCGTGCAGAGCACCGCGTCTGCAGTCAGCGTCTGCTGCACGCCCGCTTTCGAGAAACCGACTCGCGCCGTCTTCGCATCCTGTTCGATCTTCACGACCGGTGCGCCGTAAATGATCTTGCCCTCAAGCCGCTGCGCAAATGCCTTCGGCAACAGATCGGTTCCGCCTTTGATCTTGTGCCACTGTTCGGGACGGCCACCCAGGTCTTCGCCGTAATTCAGGCCCATGGCTTCAGTAAAGCCGTCAATCGGAACTTCCTGCCGGCTGCCGCGATCGAATCGAACCGCGTTGAGCCGCGACGGATAAAACGGTTCGAGCGTAAGCGCAAACTGCTTAACATACTTCAGCGTCAACTCGTGATTTTCGGGAATGCGCGCGGCGCCCTCTTCTGCGTAGAGACCGTCAGAGAAGGGTTCACGCAAGGTATGAACGCGTCCGCCCGGACGGGTGCGCGCTTCGAGCACGGTCACGTCGTGACCGAGTTGGGTGAGTTCGTAAGCAGCAACAAGCCCCGCCAATCCGGCGCCCAAAACGAGCACCTTCTTAGCCGGGCCTTTGAGAACGATTGCCGCCGCGCCAAGCCCCAGCGGCGTATTAGCCAAACCCGCGCCGGCGGCCGCAAATGCGCTGCGCCTCAAAAACTGGCGGCGAGTAAGTGCCAACAAACCCTCCGTATACGTGGCAAGCAATCCCACCGACTGCGTCGGTGGGATTCAAGCCAAGTCTCAATGCTCACTACTGGCCTCTGGGCGTGGCGCGGCCGGACGATGTGTCTCTGCGACTCGGCGTCGGCGAAGGTTGCGCGGATGGTTCCTCCGCGGGCTTTGGTGGCATCTCGGATTTCGAGAAGCGCGGCAGCAGATCGTCGCGCATCGCTAACTGGTACACCGCCCACGCCACGACCATCGCGTTCTTTTTCACGTCGTCTTCGAGAATACGTTCGTAGGTATCCAGATTCGTGTGCCACGTGTGCGAGTTGTACTCGATCGGATCCTGTCCCAATCCAATCCCCGGCAAACCCGCCTGGTTGAACGACGTATTGTCAGACCCGCCAGTCCTGCGACTGCGCGTCGCAACCGCGCCTACAACACCATCGGCTGCAAACGGCTCGAGTATTCCGCGCAGAATGTTCGCGGTTTCCGGTGGACCAAACACGGACGCGCCACGCACGCGGCCCGTGCCCGAATCGATGTTGAAGTAACCGCCAAACTTCTCATAACCCGGCTTCGGATCTTCAAACGAGCCGAAGTGCTTCTTCACATACGCGATCGAACCCAGCAAACCCTGCTCTTCACCACTCCACAACGCAACACGAATCGTGCGTCGCGGTTTGACTCCGATCGTTTTCAGAATGCGCGCGGCTTCCATCATGATCGCGCAACCAATCGCGTTGTCGGTCGCGCCGGTCGCCGCGTGCCACGAATCCAGGTGGCCGCCGAGCATGATGATCTCGTCGGCTTTATCGGTGCCGCGAATCTCCGCGATCGTGTTGTAAGACGTTGCGCCCTCGGGATACGTGCGGTTCACGATGTTGAATTCGAGCGTGACGTCAGTGCCGTCGTTGAGTATCCGCGTGATGCGGCCAAAGTCTTCGTTGCTCATCACAACGGTCGGAACCACTTTATTAACGTCAAACGTACTGTTGTTGAAAGCACGGATCTGACGAAACTCACGTCCCGCATCGTTTACGCGAACAAGCGCGCCGTTCTCTTTCAGAAACGCGTCGACTTGCTCGCCAATCTGTCGAATGCTGAGCGGACGCGGCGCGTTTGGCGCAGGCGTTGGCGTCGGCGACGGTGTCGGAAACGCGAATGGCCGCGCGTTTGGACCATAACGTTGTTGCGCTTGTTCGTCACTTTGTCGCTTCGGCGGCGTATTCAGGTTAACGGGAATCACAGCCGCTTTCCCGACGAGCACGATGCGTCCGTTTACGCGCGACTTGTTGATGCTGAAGAACGTCGTCAACTGATCCTGTGACGGCCGTTCCGGCAACACCAAGTGCGTCGCTTTTGCCTGCACGGTCCCTTTTGTGCTCGGCGTCCACGCGAGCACTTCGCAAACGAGCGGGTCCTTCACCGGCGCGATGATGTGCGCGGTGAGCCGTTCGTTGAGCCATCCGGGATGTTTGAAGTCCCAGGGATCGAGGTGCGCGTTCTCGAATCCCCACGCGGTCATTTGTTTGACGGCCCATTCAGCGGCGGCCTTGTGATTCGGCGAGCCGGTCAATCGCGGACCGTAAAGATCCGTGAACATGTGCATGGTCTTCATGATCTGCGATCGCTCCATGGCTTCCGCGCGGATGCGGGTGAGAGTGTCGCCACTCCCGTTTTGCGCGACAACATTCAGCAGGGGCAGCGACAGCAGTGACAGAACTAGCGACAAAGCGACAAACCGTTTTAGCATTTGTGTCTCCGGAAAGCGGATTAGGTTGGGTCCTACGGACGAGATTATACTTTGCGCATGAGCGCCGGGACAAAAGCTACGCCGATCGAAAACAACGAAAACAGATCACTTCCAAATTCGCACCGTGTTTACGTCGAAGGCAAACTGCCGGGCGTGCGCGTGCCGTTTCGCGAGATCACGCAGAGTCCGTCGCGTGAAATCGACGGCAATCTGGTGGCGAATCCCGCGGTGCGTGTTTACGACACGAGTGGACCGTGGGGCGATCCGGAGGTGCGTTGCGACAGTGTGAAGGGGTTGCCGGGATTGCGGCGCGAGTGGATTCGCGCGCGCGGCGATGTTGAAGAGTACGAAGGCCGCGAAGTGCAACCAATCGACGATGGTTATCTGACATTCGCAGCAGCCAGTCGTGCGCGTGTGAAAGATGTTGGCAGGCTCGAGGAGTTTCCAACTGAGCGGCGCGCGGTGTTGCGTGCGAAGCCGGGTTCATGCGTGACGCAACTGCACTACGCACGGCGCGGAATCATCACGCCGGAGATGGAGTTCATTGCGATTCGCGAAAATCTCGGACGCGAAGCCGCGTGGGACGCGGGCGCCGCGCCACGCGATTCGGTGCTGCACCAGCATCCGGGCCAGTCGTTTGGCGCTGCGATACCGCAGTACGTGACGCCGGAGTTTGTGCGATCTGAAGTCGCACGTGGCCGTGCGATCATTCCCGCGAACATCAATCATCCCGAGTCCGAGCCGATGATCATCGGGCGCAACTTCCTCGTGAAGATCAACGCGAACATCGGAAACTCCGCTGTTGCTTCGTCGATCGAGGAAGAGGTCGACAAGATGCGCTGGTCCATCCGTTGTGGGTCTGACACTGTAATGGACCTTTCAACCGGCAAGAACATCCACGCCACGCGCGAATGGATCATTCGCAACTCGCCGGTGCCGATCGGCACGGTGCCGATCTACCAGGCGCTGGAGAAAGTCGGTGGCAAAGCCGAAGAACTGACGTGGGAGATCTTTCGCGACACGTTGATCGAACAGGCCGAGCAGGGCGTTGATTACTTCACGATCCACGCCGGCGTGCGGCTCGCTTACATTCCACTAACTGCCCGCCGCACGACCGGGATCGTCAGTCGCGGCGGTTCGATCATGGCGAAGTGGTGCCTCGCGCATCACGAGGAGAGTTTTCTCTACACGCGTTTCCGCGAGATTTGCGAAATCATGGCCGCTTACGACGTTTCGTTTTCACTCGGCGACGGTTTGCGGCCGGGCTCGATTGCCGACGCAAACGACGAAGCGCAGTTTGCCGAGCTCGACACGCTTGGTGAGTTAACAAACATCGCTTGGGAAAACGATTGCCAGGTGATGATCGAAGGGCCGGGTCACGTGCCGATGCACCTGATCAAAGAGAACATGGACAAGCAACTCGAGACTTGCCATGAAGCGCCGTTCTACACGCTTGGTCCACTTACAACCGACATCGCACCCGGTTACGATCACATCACTTCTGCAATCGGCGCCGCGATGATCGGCTGGTTCGGCACCGCGATGCTCTGTTACGTCACTCCCAAAGAACACCTCGGTCTCCCAAACAAAAAGGACGTCAAAGACGGCGTCATTGCTTACAAACTCGCGGCGCACGCTGCGGACCTCGCCAAAGGTCATCCGGGCGCGCAGTATCGCGACAACGCATTATCAAAAGCGCGTTTCGAGTTTCGGTGGGAAGACCAGTTCAACCTCTCGCTCGATCCGGAAGTCGCGCGCGAGTATCACGATGAAACTCTTCCCCAGGAAGGCGCGAAGCTCGCGCACTTCTGCTCCATGTGCGGCCCCCATTTTTGCTCCATGAAAATCACCCAGGACGTCCGCGAATACGCTGCACAGAAACAGATCGACGAAGACGCGGCGCTGACGATGGGTATGAAAGAAAAGGCGCAGGAGTTCGTCGACTCCGGCGGTGAGATTTACCGAAACTAAAGACTTTCAGCGACTCTCAGGTCCCACAATCTTGAGGGAATCGTAGTAACTGAATACCTCCCAAACGGCGCGTCGTTACGGCGCGTTGCGTTGCTACTGATCTACTCAACAGGGGCAGGGAGGGGATGGACTTTACACCGGTCAAATCGCAGATGATTCTGGGCGTGCGCTATAACAAACAAACTTACGAGCTGGACATCGTGTTCCGCACCGGCGACAAGTATCGCTACAAGAACGTGCCGAAGTTTGTCTTCGACGGTTTGATGAACGCTGAATCGCATGGACAGTACATGCACAAGAGGATTCTTGGACGCTACGAGTATGAAAGACTTGGTTAGTTTAATTCTCCTGGCCCTTTTAGTTGTTGCACCTGTTGCTCATGCTCAACAACGCGTGGCGACGGGGAGTGTGCCGCCGTCTGTGTTTAAAGATCCGGAACGGAAGCAGAAGCTCGCGGCGGCGTTTCCGGAGATCGAGAAGCTGTTTAAGGCGTCGGCTGAGAGGATGCCGGGCGCGGTGATGGGCATCATCGTCGATGGTGAGCTCGTTTGGGTGAAAACGGCGGGGATTCGCGAGGCGGAAAACAAAGCGCCGGTTACGCCGGAGACGGTTTTTCGTATCGCGTCGATGACCAAGAGCTTCACGGCGATGGCGATACTCAAGCTGCGCGATGACGGGAAACTGTCGCTCGACGATCCGGTTTCCAAATACGTGCCGGCGCTCGCCGAGATTCCTTACCCAACCAGCGATTCACCCGCGATCACGATCCGCCATTTGCTGACGCACTCAGAAGGTTTTCCGGAAGACAATCCGTGGGGCGATCGGCAGTTGGCCCAATCGGACGAAACGATGCGGGCTTGGATGAAGGCGGGGATTCCGTTCTCGACCGCGCCGGGAACCGCTTTCGAATACTCAAACTACGGCTTCGCTATTCTCGGCCAGGTAATCGCCAAAGCTTCCGGCAAGTCATACGCGGATTACGTTCGCGACAACATCCTGCGGCCGCTCGGCATGAACGCCAGCACGTTTGAGATGTCGCAAGTGCCGCGCGATCAGATCGCGCTTGGGTATCGCCGTGAAGACAATACGTGGAAACCGGAACCGATTCTCGCGCACGGTTCGTTTGGTGCGATGGGCGGTCTGTGGACCAACGCGCCCGATCTCGCACGTTACGTCGCGTTCCTCTTATCCGCATTTCCGCCGCGCGATGAACCGGAACGTGGTCCAATCAAACGCAGCAGCGCGCGCGAGATGCAACAACTCTGGCGCTTCTCTCCCGGCGGTGCGTTTCGTTCGACTACCGACGCGCCGTTGCAACTCAACGCGTCTGGTTATGGATATGGACTCGGCGTTTCGCAGGATTGCCGTTTTACGTACTCGGTCGGACACGGTGGCGGTTTGCCGGGTTACGGGTCGTTGATGCGCTGGTTGCCGGATTACGGCGTCGGTCTGATCGCGATGGGCAATCTCACGTATGGCGGCTTCGGTGGAATCTTCAACGACACACTCAATGCGCTTCATCGCACGGGCGCGTTGCAACCGCGCGTTGTGAAACCGTCGCCTGCACTGTTGAAAGCTCAAGCAGACATTTCGCAGTTGATCATCAAGTGGGACGATGCGCTCGCGAACCGCATCATGGCTGATAACGTGTTTCTTGATACGCCGTTGGAAACACGGAAGAGCCGCTGGCAGGCGCTCGCCAAAGATCATGGAACTTGCCGGCCCGCAACGTCGATCGATCCTGAGAACGCATTGCGTGGGAGTTGGAAGATGGAGTGCGACCGTGGCTGGCTCGATGTCGGAATCACGTTGGCGCCGACAATGCCTCCCACGATTCAGGCCATTGGCATAGCGCCTGTGATGCCGCCCGACGCGGAGATGACAAAGACCGCCGAGCTACTCGTAAAGCTGCTCGGCGCGTGGGACCTTAAAGCCGTGGAGGCAGTCGCAGCGCCGAAGTTTGACAGCGAACGAATGCGCCGGCAGTTCACGGCGGCAGCAGCCTGGGGTAGTTGCAAACTCGGCGAGACGTTGAGTGGAAACGGTACGCGCAGCAGCACTCTGCGATTGACGTGTGACGGTGGTCCTATGGCCATTCGCATAGGACTGGATCCGGCGACGCGCAAATTGACGAACGTGGATCTGATTCCGTTGCGCGAACAGCGTTGCGTGCCTTAAGCGTGAGGTCAAAGGAGAGGGATCTA
>DASUPR010000511.1:0-2371 GCA_036281015.1 Pyrinomonadaceae bacterium | reverse complement strand
ACCCTTATATCGGGAACGGGAGCGCTGGGGCAAGCAGTGTCGCTACGGCGACTCCACGCACGGTGAACAGATGCAGCGAAACCAACAATACGTTGCCGAAACCGTCTCCAAGCGGTTCTAAATCCACCAACGAAGTCGGTGGATCGTTCATACCCTACCTCGCGCCGGCCGTGGCGTAGTAGCCCTCCTTGGAACGGACGAACAGCCGGGGCAGACCACGCGGCGGTGTTACCTTCACCTTCACGCGGTGCCATTTCCCGTCGTTCACGAACGACTCGGGTTTGTAACCAATCGAGTACTGGTGCCGCAACTCGAGCGCGATCTGCTCAAAGATGTCGTCCATCTCGGCGGCTGAACGCGGGAAAAACGCCTTCCCACCGGAAACGCCCGAAAGCTCGTCGAGCACTCCCTGGCCTTCCATGCCGAGCGAACTGCCGGCGTCGCTGCCGCTCAGAATGCCGATGGCATACAGCGTCACGTCCGACTCTTTCAAAAGCTTGCGCACTTCGTTGTAGGTGTAGCGCGAGTCGTTATCCTGCCCGTCGCTGATCAGCAGCAGCGCCCGTTTTGGGTGCGCGCCGCGCTGGACCTTCTCGACGCCGAGATAACACGCGTCGTAAAGCGCCGTCTGGCTCTTGGTTTCGACGAACGTGAGCTTGTTGAGAATCGAATCACCGTCGCGAGTGCGATCAAGCAACAACTGGGCGCGCGAGTTAAAGGCGATCAGGAAATACTCGTCGGAATCGTGGCTGGTCTGAATAAACTTGGCCAGCGCGTCGCGGGCGCGTTTCACCTTATCGCCGCTCATCGAGCCGGATACGTCGAAAATGACGCCCACGGACACGGGCGAGTCATCGTCGCTGAAGAAGGTGATCTCCTGTTGTTGTTTGTTATCGAAAACGGCGAAGGCGCTCTTGCTCAGGCCGGAGACGTAACGTCCGTAGGTATCGGTGACCGTGACGGTGAGCGTGATCAGGTCGGTGTTGGTGATCAGCGAACGGTCGTCGAGTTCGGACCCGAGTTTCTTTTTGGTCTCGTCCGGCGATTGGGTCGATTGCGCTGGCGTTTTTTCCTGGTTTTGCGAAGGAGTTGCCGGGGCCGGTTTCTCCTGGCTCGGCTCCTGGCTTCTTACCGAAAACGAAAACGCAAACGCAGCGATGAGCGAAATGGAAGCTGCCGTGAACTTGGTGGCGTAACGAGTCGGTAAATGCATGTCACCCCCGGCTACGATTCTTCGATTCAATTTTTAGAAAACCGGTCAGGTTCGTAGGGAACTGTCAACACAGATGCTCACGGGGGAACGAGTGATGCCCGACACTTACAAATCGGAGCTGAAATGGTCACGGGGAGACGGCCGCGGCGCGTTTCATTTTGCTGTGTTGGCCGAGCCATTCTAGGACAGGCTCGTTTGCGGGCGCAAGCTTTGATATCTCGTCCACAGATTACACAGATTCCGATAACGGGTCTGTGTAATCCGTGGTTAGAGAAGTTTAGACAGGCTGGGCTTCGACGATGCTGGGCGGCACATCGGTCGGAATGACGCGTAGGAGCTTGAAGCCCGCGGCCTCGAGGAGTTGTGCAAACTCCGCCGCGGTTCGCTCTTTACCACCAGTCATTACCATCATGTTCAGGTCGAAGGTCTTCGAGAAGTCCGGCTCGTTGTTCTCGGGAACCACGCAGTCCACGATGATCAAACGGCCGTTTGGCTTCATCTGGCTCCGGCAGTTCTTCAGAATCGTGATCGCCTTCTCGTCTTCCCAGTCGTGAATGATCCACTTCATGACGTAAGCATCACCGCCGGTCGGCACGGTTTTGAAGAAGTCGCCGGAAACGGCCTCACAGCGGTCCGCGACTCCCGCAGCCTCGAGCCGCGGGCGCGCGCCTTCGATTACCACGTCGGCGTCAAACAAGACGCCTTTCGCTTGCGGGTTTTGCTTCAGAATCGACGTGATCAGTCCGCCGTGACCGCCGCCGATATCGACGATCTTATTAAAAGGCGAAAAGTCGTAACGCGACATGATCGCCTCGTTCGCGACGGCCGTCATTCCGCTCATTGAATTATTGAAAACAGCGGCGTCGTCCGGGTTCTGCGCGAAATACTTCCAAATGTCAGCGCCGAAATGATTGTCGAACGCGATCTCGCCGGTCTTGACGCTGTGCATCAGGTTGCCCCAGGCGGGATAGTGTTCCTGGCCGAGTTCGGAAATAATGAACCAGCGAACCGAGCCGGGCGCGTTGGTCACGAGCGTTTCGGACAGCGGCGTCAACGCAAACCGGCCGTCGTCTTCAATTTTGACGAGGTCGTTGCTCGCCAAAGCGCGCAACAGTCGATACAGTGACGGCGCGTGTGTCTCGGTGGCTTGTGCCAACT
>DASUPR010000510.1:0-5371 GCA_036281015.1 Pyrinomonadaceae bacterium | reverse complement strand
TGTTGGCCATGCGGCCGTCTTTCCAAACGACGTTTTCAAACAACGTGAAGCCGATCGCCTGCGCGACGCCGCCTTCAATTTGTCCGGCGGCTAGAACCGGATTGAGTACGCGTCCGATCTCCTGCACCGCGACGAAGTCTTCGACGTGTGCTTCGTAAGTTAATTGATCGAATGAGACTTCGGCGACGTAGACCGCCCAGGCGTAAGCGCCGTAAGCGTCGCCCTGGTATTTTTCGTCGTCCCAGTGGACGTTTGGCGGGGGTTGGTAAGTGGCGGAGGTTTTTAGGGGACCAAATCTCGCGATGTATTCCGCGCAAGCATTTTCAAAATCCCTTCTGCTAAAAACCTCTCCCAACAACCCACTTCCGATAAGTGTCTGTTTTAAGCCAAGCGCTGCCGACTCCACCAACTTCCCCACAACCATCGACGTGCGTGAAGCGACGGTTGGACCACTGTTTGGCACCAGCCCCGTGTCAGGCTGAACAATTTCAATCGAGTCGAAGTCAAGGCCCAACGCTTCAGCCGCGATCTGCGAGAAGATCGTGTTCGTGCCCTGGCCGATTTCGGTGCTGGCCGCCAGTACGCGAACTTTTCCTTCCGCGGTCGCTTCCGCGGAAACAACGGATTGCAAATAGACCTCGCCCGAACCGGTGAAACCTGCGCCGTGCATGAACGTGGCGAAACCGATACCGCGTTTTTTACCGTCGCCGTTCGCGTGTGCGAAGCGCTCGCGTTTCGCATGGTAGTCGCTGAGTTTCAGCGCGCGATCGAGCAGGCCGCTCATATCGACTCGGTCGCGAATGATCTGGCTGGTGGCGGTCGTTTCACCTTCGTGGATGAAATTGCGCCTGCGAAACTCTTCCGGCGAGAGTCCCGCTGCACGCGCGACCTTATCCATGTGACGCTCGAGCGCAAAGATACTTTGCGGCGCGCCAAAGCCGCGAAACGCGCCGTGCGGCGGCACGTTTGTGGCAACCGCGCGGCTGTGAATGCGCACGTTCGGACAAACATAAGGACCGGCGGCGTGAATCGTGCCGCGCGAGAGAACGACGGGCGACAAGGTGCAGTAAGCACCGCCGTCGATTACGAAATCGATCTCCATCGCGAGGAGCTTGCCGTCTTTTGTGACCGCGGTTTTGTGACGCGTCCGCGAGGGATGGCGCTTGGTCGTGGCGACCATGTCTTCGGCGCGATCGTAGATGAGTTTCACCGGCTTGCCGGATTTCCACGCGAGCAGCGCGGCGTGTCCGCCGATCAGCGAGGGATATTCTTCCTTGCCGCCAAAGCCCCCGCCTGTTTCCGTCTGGATCACGCGGATCTTGTTTTCGGGAAGATCGAAGAGCTTCACGAGAGATTTGTGAACGTAGTAGGGGCATTGCATCGAGCCCCAGACGGTGACGCCTTCGTTTGGGTTGGCGATCGCGATCGCGCCGTTGTTCTCGATGTAGAGTTGTTCCTGTGCGCCTGTTTCGTATTCGCCTTCGACGATAAAATCCGCGTTGGACCAAACCTCGTCTACATTTCCTTTATCGACCAGAAACTTTTTGAAGACGTTGTCTTCACCCCAGACGATCTCTTTCTGCGCGAGCGAATCCTCGAGCGTGAAGACCGCGGGCTGTTCTTCGATCTCGATACGCACATTGCGTCGTGCTTCTTCCACGAGATACTTATCTTCGTGCGCGATGAGCAGTACAGGCTCCTCGGGATGATTGACGAAGTCGGCAGCGAGATAGGGTTGATCGTTGAGAATCAGTGCGACGTAGTTTGCGCCGGGGATGTCTTTAGCCGTAACGATCGTGAATTCGTGCCACGGAAGGTCGCCTTCGAAGGAGATGACCTTGATGCGGCCGCGGGCGGCGGGACTGCGCACAGTCGCGCCGTGCAGCATTTCCGGGAAGGTCAGGTCGTCGATGTAAAGCGCCTGACCGGTAACTTTTTTTCGGCCTTCTTTGCGGGGAAACGGTTTGCCGATGGGGCGATCGGGCATGATTACTTTGTGTAGTCCTCGTAAAACATTTCGTCGACCGGCATGGTCCAACCGGGCACCGCTGGCTCTGCTTCCGCCATCTCGCCGCGACGATATACAACCGGCCTTTCCGGTTCGCTCGCACGATAGACCTTCACAACGTCGTCGCTGAGGATGTCGACATCCCAAACGACGAGTGTGCCGGCTGCGAAATAGTCAGCCCGTTTCTTAGCCATCTGACGCTCAGCGTAGCGGCCGTAATCCCCTTCGCTGCGAACTTCGACCGCGAAGACCGGAGCCCCTTCGGCGAACTTCATCGTAGGTTTGCCTACGTAAAGAGATACGTCAGGGCAAAAGGATTTGCGATGTGGCAAATTCACAACGTAGGCGAGGTTGTCGCCCATCGCGTGGCCAAGCTTTTGTTGCTTGCTGTACCTGCGTAGTGAGGTAAAAATTTCGCCTGCCACGTAAGCGGGCAGTATTCCAGTTGGAGACATGATGAGGATCTCTCCGTTTACTAATTCTGCTTTACCTTCGACCTTGTAGAGGTCGTCGATGGTAGCTTCGACTTTGGTGCTCATATTTCGCATTCCTTAGCCGCCGATGAAGCTCATGGTGCGTGAGGGCGCCACGAACCCCGGATCGTTGATGAAGTGACGAGGTTCCTTCTTCAATATAACCGACTCAATATACTCGACAATCTCACTACGCGACGCGCCGCTGCGAACGACATCGCGCAACGAATGTTCGACCGTCGAAAACAAACACGTGCGGATCTGTCCATCCGCCGTCAACCTGATGCGCGAACACGCGCCGCAGAAAGGCTCAGTCACCGGAGCAATGATTCCAACCTCCCCCGGCGCGCCGTCAGCAAAACGATAACGCGCGGAAGTCTCGGAACCGCGCGCAACATTAACTTTGACCAGCGGAAACCGTTCGCTGATCCGTTCGCAAATCTCTTTGCCGGAAACTACATCCGCACGCGACCATTCATGCCCGGAATCAAGCGGCATGAACTCAATAAAACGCATCTTCACATCATGCTCGCGCGCAAACGCCGCAAAGTCCGCGACTTCAGTTTCATTATGCCCGCGCACAATCACCGCGTTGATCTTGATCGGCTGAAGCCCCGCATCCTTGGCCGCTGCAATTCCCGCAAGCACTTTCTCCAACACGTCCACGCCGGTCATGCGTTTGAAAACATCACTCTTCAAACTGTCGAGACTGATCGTTACGCGATCCAGCCCGGCGTCCTTCAACGACCGCGCGCGCTCGGGAAGAAAGTAACCATTAGTCGTCAGTGCAAGATCCACCAACCCCGCCGTTTTGAACCGCGACAACTTGCGGATGATCGTTTCGATGTCGCGGCGCAACATCGGCTCGCCACCCGTCAAACGGAGCTTCTCGATCCCGAGGCTCACGAAGATCTCGCAAACGTACTCAATCTCTTCAAACGAAAGCATCTGCTCTTTGGGAGCAATGGGCGGTTCGCCGTGCGGCAGGCAATAGAAGCAACGAAAGTTGCAGCGGTCAGTCAGCGACACGCGCAGGTCGCGAATCGCCCGGCCGTAAGAATCTCGCAAAACCGGATTGTTCTGAACGTCTTTCACTGCCAGTCATGATAGTCCAAAAGCGAGCTAAACGCCGAGCGCGGGGTTGGTCATGAAGACGCTTGCCGGAAGACGCCGTTCAGTGCCCGGCCGCTTTACCGTGCGTTTCAAGACAAAATCGAAAAGTAGCGGGTTGTACTGGTAGATTTCTTTCAGCGAATTGCTCTCATTTGCGGTGATGTAACCATGCTTAACGAGCGGCCGCGTGCGAATCAGAACGTTCACCGCCGGCAACGGATAATCGCTGCCGTTAACAATGCGCTCGTGCAGATCCTCGCGTTCGAGGATCGTCGTCAGCGGTTTGCCTAAGCGGTTGAACTGCGTCATCGCCGAAACTTCACCAAACACGAGTCCCTCGTAGCGCTTCTCGTCCATCAATCGCAGAAACAGATCGAAATTTGAAACTTGCGGGCGATCCGGGTTGTCGAGATCTTCGTTTGTTCCCAAACCCGCGCAATGGGCCACGATCACTTTCACACCATGATCGAGCGCGCGCCGCAACAGCAGCGGGTTGCCGAGTTTCTGATCCTCCTCCGCTTCGACCGCCTTCTCCTCGCCGCCGTGACTCAACAGGATCAGATTGAGCTCCTTCATCTTCTGGTAAAACGGATCGCAGCGCGCATCGGACGGGTCGATGCCCATCGCATTTGGCAGCCACTTCACCACGCGCGCGCCACGCCTGGCCCACTTCTCGAGCTCAGCGATCGCATCCGGCCGGTACGGATTCACCGAAATGTTCGGCACGAACTTGTCCGGGTGCTGTTCGGCGAGTTTGAAAACGTAATCGTTCGGCACATAAAACTCCGTCTTGTCGAGATTGACGGAGCCGTCGGGCCGGTAGTTTTGGTCGAACGCCAGCAACCGGTGTTTGCCGTGATTGGGAATGTTCGCGACGAGATCCGTGAGGCGTTGAAAGAGTTGCGCGTCGGCGCGGTGTTCGTCATTCACGCCGGTGGAACTCATATAGACTTTGAACTTGAGACGATGGAACGGGTGCTTCCAAGTTCTCATCTTCGCGTTGACGAACGCACGGCTGCCGTTTGAGCCGAGTCCCGCGATGTGAACGTGATGATCGACGAGCCGCGCCGGATCGACGTCGTCAAAGGCGCGTTTGATGAGATCGGACGTGCTTTGACTAATCCTGCTCGAAAGCTCGTGGGGCGTTTGCCTGGACGCTCCGCCGATGAGATGAATAAGACACATTAACGTTGCAGGCGCATCATGGTGCCTTGCATGATCGCTACGAGTTCGCTTTTGTCGCCACTGCTCAGCGCGTGGACGTCGGCTCTCACGACTGTCAGCGTTCGTCCTGACTTAACGACTTCAGCACGCGCGACAAACGTTTCGCCTTTCGCGGGCCGCATCAGGTTTACTTTGAACTCAACCGCCAGCACATCCGAGCCCGCAGGCATCAGCGTGTAGGCTGCATAGCCGCAGGCAGAATCGGCGATCGTAGTGATGATACCGGCATGCACGTAACCATGTTGCTGGGTTAAGTCCGCGCGATAGGGCAAAGTGATTTCAACGACGCCCGGTTCGACGCGCGTGAGCTCTCCGCCGATCAGCGCCATGATCGTCTGTTTAGCAAAACTCTCTTTTATTTCTTCAACAAACGTCTGATTAGTTGCTTCGTGTGCCATTAGTTAGCGGTAGAGTTTTCCGTTGTCCTAAGTTGAAAGTAGCGCGCGGGCGTTGCGTCGCAGACCGGCGAGTTTCGCGCGTTTCATGGCGCTGCCGCGAAAGCGTGCGGCGTATGTTTCAGGTGTGAGCTGGAGGATTTCATCAAGTTCGGCGT
>DASUPR010000509.1:0-11348 GCA_036281015.1 Pyrinomonadaceae bacterium | reverse complement strand
CCGACGCCGATCGTCTCATGGAGCGCCGTGCCGCTCGATTCGTGGCACATGTTCGAACAATCAGGCAGGTTGTTCGTGCCAAACTGGCGCACAAACAGTTGATAAAGAAAAGCAGCTTCGTTACTCGCGCGCCCCGACGTGTAGAAGATTGCCTGGTCGGGGTAATTCAACGAATTGAGCTCCGCCGAAAGCAACTCAAACGCCGCGTCCCAACTCACCTGCTCGTAATGCGTCGCGCCGCGCCGCAGCAACATCGGATGCGTAATCCGCCCCTGCGCGCCCAGCCACTGATCCGATTGCAGCGCCAGATCCGCAACGCTCCATTGTTGAAAGAACTCCGGCGTGACGCGCTTCGTCGTCGCTTCGTCGGCGATGTGCTTCGCGCCGTTTTCGCAAAACTCAAAATGCGAACGCTCGCGATCAGGCTCCGGCCACGCGCAACCGGGACAGTCGACACCGCCCGATTGATTGACCTTCAACATCGTGCGCGCGCCGCGAATCAACCCCGTTTCAGCGGACAGAACCTTGAGCGTCGCGACGATCGCAGGCACTCCACCGGCAGCTTTGTTCTTCTTGATCCCCTCTGACATCTTTCACAGATTACACAGAAAACACAGATTTCAAAATCCGTGCAATCTATGTTAAAAGCCTCACGAGGAAAAACTATATGACCTTACAGCGCCCCTTCCGGTCGCTTCTTATTTGCGTTTTCTTTCTAACAACTTTCGCCAACATCGCCAACGCTCAAATCAAGCCGGGCCGCGATGCCAATCAGCCAGTCGATCAGGAATACACCAACAAGATTCGCGAGTATACAACCGCGCCCTATTTCAACTCGCCTCTGACCGACTACTTGCCTGCTTCGCCCGACGTGCCTACGCCGAAAGCCGTCCTCGGCGACGTCGCGGGCTCACCCGGAAAGTTGCCGTATGCGGAAGACGTTTACAAGTACATGCGGATGCTGGAGCGCGCCACTCCACGCGTGAAGGTCTACTCGATCGGTACCACCGAAGAAGGCCGCGAGATGATCGCCGTCGCCGTCGGCTCGGAACAACTGATCAACAGGCTCGAAGAGAATCGCGCGCGGCTCACGAAGCTCGCCGACCCGCGCACGATCAACATGAACGATGACGAAGCCGATCGACTCGTCGCCGATTCGTTCCCGGTTTACTACATCACCGGCGCGATTCACTCAACCGAAACCGGTTCGCCGACCGCGTTGATGGAGCTCGCGTATCGTCTCGCGGTCGACAACAGTCCTTACGTGAAATACATTCGCGACAACATGCTCACGTTGATCACGCCCGTCGTCGAAGTCGACGGCCGCAACCGCATGGTCGACGTCTACAACTGGCACCTCGCGAACCCAAACCAAAACTGGCCGCCGTTGCTCTACTGGGGTAAATACGTCGCACACGACAACAACCGCGACGCGATCGGTTTGTCGTTGAAACTCACGCGTAACGTGCTGAACACGTATCTCTCGTGGAAGCCGCAGGTGCTGCACGACCTGCACGAGTCAGTCCCGTATCTCTACGACAACACGATCGGCGACGGCCCCTACAACGCGTGGGTCGATCCGATTCTGACTGACGAATGGCAGATGATCGGTTGGAACAACGTGTCGGAGATGACGAAGTTTGGCATGCCGGGCGTGTTCGCGCACGGCAACTTCGACACGTGGTCGCCGGGCTACCTGATGTTCATCGCCGCGACGCACAACGGCATCAGCCGTCTTTACGAGACGTTTGGCAACGCCGGCGCCGACACGCTCGAGCGCACGCTGTCGCCGAGCGAATACCAGCGCACGTGGTTCCGTCAGAACCCGCCTTTGCCGAAAACAAAGTGGTCGCAGAGAAACAACAACAACTACCAGCAGACGGCGTTGCTGACGACCATGCATTACTTCGCCAATAACAGCAAACTGTTTCTCAAAAATTTCTATTTGAAGAGCAAACGCTCGATCGAGAAGCCGAAGAATGAAGGTCCGGCGGCTTACGTTCTGCCCGGCGATGAGCTGCGAGTAGGCAATCAGGCCGAGCTGCTGCGTACGCTGCAAATGCAGGGTGTCGAGATCAGTCGCTCGACAGCACCGTTCACCGTCTCAGTCCGCAAAAAATCCGGATCTACCTCCACGCCCTCTCAGCGTGCGTCCGTATCCCCATCTCCGGTCCCGGCTTCCAAGACCGAAGATCGCACATTCCCCGCGGGCAGCTACATCGTCCGCATGGACCAGCCGTACAGCCGTATCGCCGACGCACTGCTCGATTATCAATACTGGGCGCCAAACGATCCGCAGCAGGACATCTATGACGACACCGCGTGGACCATGGGCGAGCTCGCGAACGTCGAAGTCGTGCGTGTCGTCGATGCAAAAGTGTTGACGGCGCCGATGGATCGCGTCACCGGCGAGGTACGCTCGCCCGGTGGCATCGCAAACGCCGGCTCAGTGTTTTTGATCAATCACAACGCCGACAACGCGCTCATCACGTTCCGCTATCGGCTCAAAGAAGTCGAAATGGATGCGGCTGAAGAACCGTTCGAAGCCGCCGGCCGCAAGTTCAATCGCGGCTCGTTCATCATTCGCCGCGCGAACGGCGACGACCTGCGCCGCGTCGCAAACGAACTCGGCATTCAGGTTTACGCCGTTAACGATGCGCCGTCAGTCAGAACACATCCGATTCGCGCGCCCCGCATCGCGATGATGCACACGTGGATAAACACGCAGGACGAAGGCTGGTATCGCATCGGCCTCGATCACTTGCAGGTGCCGTTCACGTACATCAGCACACAGGACGTCTCGCGCGATCCGGCTCTGAAAACCAAATACGACGTGATCCTGTTCGCGCCCGTCAAACGCGGCGGCCCGCAGGCGATCATCAACGGCATGCCGATGTACGGCAATCCCATACCGTGGAAGAAGACGCAACTCACTCCGAATCTCGGCAGCATCGACGAGACGGACGACATACGTCCCGGTCTCGGTTGGAGCGGCTTGCAGAACTTGCAGAAGTTTGTGAAAGACGGCGGGGTGTTTATTACGGTCGACGATACGTCTGATTTCGCCGTGAACTATGGCTTCACTGCCGGTGTGACTGTGACGCGTTCACAACGCCTGCGCGCGGTCGGCGCGATTCTACGTACGAAGACGGTCGACTCGGCGAGTCCGATCGTTTACGGCTACGGCGATTCGCTCGCGATGTATTGCTCAAACGGTCCGATCTACAACATCAACAACGGCGTCGGTGGCCGTGGTCCACGCAATCAACCGCGCGCAACCGGCCGCGGCACGCCCGACGATCCCGATGTTCCACAGGGACGGCCACCAGCAGAGCTTCCCGATCCGCCGCCGAGAGTTGAGGCGTGGGAAGCGCCTCCGGTAACCAGCGAACAACTTCGCAACGCGATCGGACTGATTCCGCCGAATCAACGCCCGCGCGTCGTGCTTCGCTATGCCGACAGCCGCGACCTGTTCGTTTCCGGCTTGTTGGACGGCGGCGACGAGATCGCGCAGCGCGCGGCGATCATCGACGTGCCTTCGGGAAATGGTCATGTGCTGCTCTTCTCGACCAATCCCTTTTGGCGCGGCCAGACCAAAGGCAGTTACTTCCTGGTCTTCAACGCAATCCTGCATTGGGACAGCCTCAACGCCGGGCGAAAGCTGGCCGAGAGGTAATCAGCGTTCCCACTCCTTCAAACCTTCGACGAGGCGCAGCACTTCGCTGCGCTTCTTTTCGAAGACCGCGAACATGAAGATGATCGTGGCGCCCGTCACGATTCCGGCCACGTACCACAACCACGTCCAACCCAGGTTCGCCGACGCATACCAGATCATCGTCACGATCGAGAGCAACAGAAACACCGACCCCAACAACAACAAGCCTCTGATGCGGAAGATGATTCCTGAAAAGACACCGGCCAGCGAGAACGATCCCAATATCAACGGCAGCCACGGCGAATTAGCGACGCCGTTGATAAAGATGTCGGCCGTCGAAGACACGTAGATCGTGACGAGCGACAAGTACCTGATACCGGCCATCTGATCCTCGGTGAGGTCTTCTTCATTCAGATAAGCAGCGAGCAATGCGGAAAGCGCGATCGGGATCAGCCACAACTGCGGGTGTTGCAGAAACTGGTAGTTGTCTGTGCGATGGAGTATGTACCAGAGGCCGCCGTTGCCCGCGATCGCGGCCATCAGTCCGAAAACAAACGAGCGCCGCAGGATCGAAAGCAGTCCATAAAGACCGCCGACCACAAACAGCAGTAACGAGAAGTCGACTTCCGACGAAGCGAGCCAGAAACCGAGCACCGGCAACAGCGGAAGAAACACGCCGGTGCGTTCCAGCGGTTGGGCCAGGACCAGCAGCTTCCGCCGCCGCAATGATTCGCTGGTCACCACGCCGAGATAAGCAATCGCCATGATCACGAGCGGCCAATAGCGTTCGAGGAACCCGGTGAAAAGCCACGGCAGCGTCAAACGAATGTGCAGGAACAGCAACGCGAGCATGACTTCCGCCGCGTAGACGTACTTCATGCGTCCCTTCTCTGAGAGGCTCAGCGGATCGTGTTGCGGCGACAGCGCGAATAAAACCGGGATCACGACCGCGGCCAACAGTGTCAGGCCGATCGCAGTTAGCGCTACCGGATGAATTCTGACAATGCCGAAGTTGAGTTGATATGAGATCTCCGTACCCAAACAGAAGAACAACGCAACCGCGCCGGCAATCAGCAACACCGGAACGCAACTCTGCGCGGCGCTGGTCCAATCAGGCGCGCGTGCTTTGACTTCTTTCAGTAGCAGTCCGTAAAGCGCAACCAAACCAAACGCCAACAACATCAAGATCACGCTGCGGTTCAACCACGTGCCTGTGATCCATGGCGTCAGCCACGACCACCCGAAGAACGTCAAACCAACAACGAGCAACAGAATCGCTACCTGTTGCCACTCCCGTTTCCACGCTCTTTCGGCAAACAACGCAAACGTCACGAACTGCGCGACGACTGCAAGCGCCGCCGTGGCACGCAATCCGAACTGTTGCAGGTTCAGAGTCAGCCAGTAAGCAAAAAGAACAACGACAGTCGTAACCGCTATCGTGAAAGTCCAAAGCCAGGTCAGTTGAGTCGCATCAGGCGCAAGTCGTCGCGGGACTCCGTATCGTTCTGCGAATATGATGATTCGCTCGCGCCAGTGCCAAACGATGGATGTCGCCAGCACGTAGATCGCAAGAAAGATCAGGGTGGACCACCGTAGCGTATTTCGTGACAGGTCGAGTTGATAGAGGACCATCCCTGCGGCCAACAATCCCAAAACGTAAAGTCCGGCAACGGCGTATTTCGCGTGCTTGTCCCAAAGAACAGCGGCCATCAGCGCAACAGTCGCCAGCCACGCAACCCAGTGCAGCACCGGCATCGTCGCTATCGGCGAATGGTGTCTCCCAAAACCAGGACTCACCGCCACCAAAAACGCCAGTAGCAACGGCCAACCGATCGCGCTGAGGTTGTGAGACGATAACGCTGTCGAGCGCGGATTCTTAAGGTCGCCCAACCGGCGGGCGCGAAGTTCCAGCCACAACAACGCGATTGCCGCCATACAGTTCGCAATGATGATTATCGCGAAGGTGGCGTCTCTTAAACTGAACGGCAAAAAACAAAGGCAGCCGATCAAAGCCGCAAAGGGAATGAGCATGCCCGCCGCATAGATGTATCGGCGGCGCAGTGTCTGCCAGTTCAACGCCGCAAACAGCACGCTCAAGGCGAGTAGTGGTCCAACCGACCACCAGCCGTTCGCGTCGGTGTCCACGGAGGTGCGCAATGAAAGAAAAGCGGCGATTACACCGATGACTGCGGCGAGTTGACGGCCACGCCTCTGCCACAGCGCGTCACTTTCAGCCGCCAGCAACATCAACCACGCGGACGCTGTGACGCACACAGTCATGACGTGCAGTCCGAGCCAGCCGTTGATATCCGCGACGGTGAAAGCGATCAAACAACTCACCGCCATCAATCCGCCTGCGAGCATCTCCGCCGAAGGACGTCGCGCGTGGGTGCGAGATAACCACGCGGCGGCGATTACTGTCGCCGCCAGCGTCAACCAGCCGAGCAGAGTGCCGGTCGCGATCGTTCCGATGCCGGGAGGTTCGGGTTCAACTATCAATCCGAGCGCCACTGGAGCGATCAGAACGACGTTCAAACCAATTGCCAACCAGACTTGCACGCCGAACAACTTGTCGGCGAGTTTTTGGCCCTGCTGGTCCAGTTTTTGTTGCCACAGCCGCCGCGTGCTCAACCACGGCAACGCATAAACCGCGAACGTGATCGCGTTGAGTTGGGCCAAACGCACCAACACGACGCGGTCCATCAATCCTTTTCCGCTAACCACTGCCAGCATGAACGCGAGCGTCACGGTCAAGTTGATCAGGAATCCGCCATAGACGCCATAATCAGGAATTCGCTCGCGCACCGCGTAACCAATCATCACGAGCGCGACGAGCAGGAGTGGGCCACCGTAAAGAACATCGTCGCTGAACCACGCGAAGATTCCCGCCACCGGACTCTGAACCGGTAAGTAGTAGATCGCTCGCAGGGCAGGAACGAGCGTGAACAACAACAGCGGCGCAACAGTCAGAGCGATTAAGAGCCGGCGCATCGTCGCCGTTCCATCGCGCCGGTACCACAGCACGAGCGATCCAGCCAACAAGAAGAACGCCGCGAGCCAACGCCACGCCGCCGCTGTCGCCATCTGCGGCTCGAATCTTCCAGCGAGCAGAGGTATCGCGGCCGAGAGCAGGACCAACGCGGCAAGCAGATATTCCTCGCGGCGTCTTTCGGCATAGTTCGTCAGCATCAACACCGTCAACAAGCCAAGCAATACCCACGAGCCGAGCGCGATTGTTTCCTGGTGTGCGAAGCCGGCGATGTTGAGTCCCGCGTAGCCGGCGCCAAGCGCCAAAAGTTCCCGCGTCAGTCCGGACAGTGCGCCGTAAACGGCAAACAGCATGAACGCGCCGAGCAACAGCCCGGAGAGCAGTCGATCGATTGAGTAATCGGTATCGAGCAGACGCGCCGCATCGTGCAACCAAACATTCTGCGGCGTGTCTCCGGTCTTTTCGATGGCGCGTTTCACCACGAAGCGCAGACCGATCCAAGCGAGACAGAACAGCGCAAGCACAGTTCCGTAGATCTGAAGCGCAGCAGGACGCAAAAATGCGAGCGGCACATACGAGTACCACGCAAACTCCTGCAACGACGCTTTGACCGTCAGCACGATCGCGCAAAGCAACGCGACCTCAAACGCGTTCAAGATCAGGCGGCGGCGATTCAGCCACAGCAGTAGCAGCAGGATGCCGGCGATCCAGAAAACACGTTGCGCCTGCATCGCTGTGACTTCCCACGTATTCGCTTGAAACAAAGCAACTACACCCAACAACACCGCGAACAAGGCGCTGTAGTTGAGTGGTTTCACCAGTATTTCCGCGTGCCTGAAACGCGTACTGATAAAGATGGCCGCCGCGATGCAAATCGTCGCATGCGTGAGCCAAGCCGTCTGCCACGGGAAAGAAAAAGCCAGCGTTCTCGAAAACACATCGGCGAACGCGAAGAGCAACACCGTGCTCGCAATCCACGCAAACGCCTGCTGGTTTCGCCGCCACGTGATCCAGAAACCGCCGAGCGCGTAGATGGTCAGTACGACCCAGAGCCAGTCGTTATCGCTGGTCCAGAAACCAAAGAGCGCCAACAACGCGAGATTCAACACCGCGATCTCGCACGCTGCCACCAGGTAGTAGTAACTGTCGCGCACAAACTTCTTCTTGCCGAGCCACTCGTTGACGATCAGGAAGATGACAAACGCACCCACAAGGGCCTGCGCGGTTGGCAGCGAAAGAACCACTTCAACCAACGACGAGACGCGCAGGTTTCTCCACGCCACGTGTCCGGCGAGGACGTGAAACACGATCAGGTAAGCCAACGCGAGACAGTTGGCGGCGATCAGATGGGCCACCGGCAACCTCAGCGCGATCGCCAGCGCTGTAAAGATTGCGAAGTTGAGCAAAGCAGCGGGCACGATGCTCGCCGGGTTGGGCCACGACAGCACCATTCCCGACAACACGATCATCAAGCCCAGAATTCCGAGCGCCGTGCCGGTCGTGCGTGAAGCGACCAGTTCCTTGTTCTTGATTCGCCGCCACAACACGGTGCCGGTCGCGAGCATGGGCAATCCCCACAGCGTCACGATCGGCGCGAGGTACATCATCGTCAAACTCAGCGGCCCTGACTTGTAGAGCAACAGCCCAAACGGCAACAGCGCCGCGAAACTCATCGTGCCGAGAACGGTGAAGACTGTTCCCGTTTCCGTTGCGTCGATCTCGCGATCGCTAAGGACCATGCGCAGCGCCATACCAACAGTCACGATGTAACACGCAACCGGGAACGCGGCGAGCAAGATCAAGAGCACTGGTGAAGCATCTGGAGCAGCGAAATGACGAACGAGGAGTTGTCCAATTGACGAGCCGAGCACGCCGGCCGCGAGAATATGCGCGCAGCCGGGTGTGATCACACGTCCGGCGAAATAGACCAGACAAAGAAAGATCGCGGGCGCTGCCAACTCGCTGCCGAGCGCGAGCGCGCCTGGCGTGTTGCTGGCTGAGACTGCGGCGATCGCGAGAAAGTTCAGCGGCACGAGTAACGTCGCAATCGTGAGAATGCCGCGGCTCGTGGTCGGAAGTTTCCAGCGGTGTTCGGTGTAAAGACCAACGCCGAAGAGGATTGCGGTGACAGTGGTGAAGATCAAAAACTTCAACACTGGGATTTGCGAGATCTGTGCCCACAGGCTTACAACGAGTGCGGTCGAACAACCGATGATCAGCAGGCCGCCGATGATCTCGCCCCAGCGGATGTTGCTTTCTTCCATGAAGGAGTTGAGCACTTCGCTGAAAGGCCGCCGCGGAGGCGGCGGTGGCTGTCGTGGTGGCGGTGGAGGTTGCGGTCGTGAGTAAGCAGGGGCAGGGATTGGCTCCGGCGGTCGCTCGCGTTCGATGTCAATGACAACGGATTTGGGGACAGCGGGCTCAGGGGGCTTGGTAGTAGTTGGTGGCTTGAAAACGGGCTCGCGCTCGGCGCGAATGCGAGACAACAGAAGCTCGTAAACGTCGTCGTTGATCTTGCCTTCACGGTAGAAGCGAATGAGTTGGCGTTCGAAGACGGTGAGATCGCTCTCGCGTCGCTCGACAACCGGCGGCGGCGAATTGGGCTTGGTAACCCAGCGCGTGAGCGCTATCACAGACAGACCGACGATGCCTATGATGCCGAAGCTAAAGAGCAGCAGGATCAGGAGGATTATGATTTCCATCGTGACTCACCCTCGAGCCGGGACGCCGGGTGACCATGTGGGCCGGACTGGAGTATAACGTTTGCGATGAACCTGTTCGAAGCTATTTTCGCTCATGATGTAGCCGCGCCCGCAATCCACTGCAGCGGCCGGGAAATTTCATACGGCGAATTGCGGTCGGCGACTTTGCGGATGGCGGCGGCGATCACCTCACTCGGCGTCCAGCGCGGCGACCGCGTTGCGCTGCTTTTGCACGACTCTCCAGAGTTTGTTGAAGCCTTCATCGCCACGTGTTCGCTCGGGGCAATCGCTGTTCCCATCAACATGGCGCTGCGGCTCGAGGAGCAGTGTTCAATCCTTCACAACTGTAGTGCAACATTGGTGCTCGTCGAGCCCGAACTACGCAGCACTTTGCTGACACATGCGCCGGAAAACCTGCGCTCACCTGAGAAGATCGTTCCGGTCGAGTCTTTGCCGCGGGTCGAGACGCCGGAAGCTTTGGAATTTCCCGCGCCTCGTAACGACGAGCCCGCCTTCATTCTTTACACGTCCGGCAGCACCGGCGAACCCAAGGGCGCCGTGCATACACAGGCTGACATCTTCTACACAAACCAGACTTACTGCCGTGAAGTGCTAAATCTGAAGTTGCACGATCGCTTGTTTTCGTCATCACGACTTCCCTTTGCTTACGGTCTCGGAAACAGTTTCACGTTCCCGTTGCTGAACGGCGCCACTTCTATTCTCTGTCGCGAAAAGCCATCGCCGGAGGTAATCGCGCGAACGTTTGTCGAGTGCCGCCCGACGATCTTTTTCGGCGTGCCTGTCGTCTATAACCTCCTGCTCGAACATCATCGCAGCAAAGAACCGCTCGATTGCTCCAGCTTGCGCCTTTGCATTTCGGCCGGAGAAGCACTGCCTGCTCACCTCGGCGAAGAGTGGGAAAACACGTTCGGCGTGCAGTTGCTCGACGGCATCGGTTCGACTGAAATGCTGCACATGTTCATGTCGAACCACGAAAACGACGTGCGCTACGGCAGCAGCGGCAAATTGCTCGAAGGCTACCAGGCACGGCTTATCGATGAGAACGGCAACGCCACGCCCGACGACGTCGAAGGCAATCTCTGGATCAAGGGCGACAGCGCGTCGCTCGGTTATTGGGAGAAGCCGGAAGTCAGTGAGCGCACGTTTGTCGACGGCTGGGTCCGAACAGGCGATCTGTACCGGCGCGACGCGCAAGGCTTTTGGTTTCACATGGGTCGCAGCGACGACTGTTTCAAGTCGAGCGGGCAGTGGGTGTCGCCGGTGGAGGTCGAAGGTGCTTTGTTGCGGCATCCGCAGGTCGCGCGCGCGGCGGTGGTCGAGGATTTCGACGCCGCTGGATTGCCGTGTCCGTGTGCGTTTGTCGTCGCTCAGGAGTTAGAATCCGACACACGCGGGCTGGAGCAACAGTTGCGCGAGTCGCTCGCGACGGCGTTGCCGCGTTTCAAACAGCCGCGCCGGTATGTTTTTGTTTCGGAGTTGCCCTACACGGCCACGGGAAAGATTCAGCGGTTCAAGTTAAGACAGTCGTTGCGTAAATAATGAAAAGTATTCAGGAAACGTACGCCCCGAATCTCGCGTGTTTCGGTTGCGGTCCGGCCAATCCGAAGGGTTTGCACATTCGCAGCTTCGCGGATGGGGATGAAGTGGTCGCCGAGTGGCAGCCGAGCAAGGAATACGAAGCGTTTGAAGGGATGTTGAGCGGCGGCATCATTGGGACGCTGCTCGATTGTCATTGCAACTGGTCCGCGGCCTGGCACCTGATGAATAAAACCGGCGCAGATAAACCGCCGTGCACGGTCACGTCGGAATACGCGATCAAGTTGCTTCGCCCGACGCCGACCGATCGTCCGGTGCGGCTCGTCGCTCGCGTCGTGGAATCAACTGACGATCGCGCAACAGTCGAAGGCGAACTGATCGCGCACGACAAAGTGTGCGCAACGTGCCGCGGAGTTTTCGTCGCTGTTAAGCCCGGTCATCCGGC
>DASUPR010000508.1:0-4906 GCA_036281015.1 Pyrinomonadaceae bacterium | reverse complement strand
GGACGAGATCCTTTGGAACGCTGCATCGACCACGCAAATTCCGCTCGGCTGGCTGATTTGGTTAGTCGGAACGATCGCCGCGGTCTGCACGGCGTTTTACATGACGCGTCTGATGGCGATGACGTTCTGGGGTAAGGAACGGTTCCTCGAAGGTCACGCGGGCGGCGAAGCTGACGAGGCGCATGCTTCGGCGTATGACAAAGGTCTCGCGGCGCACGATGCGGTGCTTGCTTCAGCTGGTGATCGTCCACGTCACGAACCCGGCGAGCACGTTGGACCAATTCACGAAGACGTTGAGCATCATGTCGCCACGCAGGGACATGCACTCGATCACGATGGACACAAGCACGGCGCGCACATGCCGCACGAGTCGCCGGTGTCGATGTGGGCGCCGTTGGTCGTGCTCGCAGTGCTCGCGACGATGGGTGGCTTTGTCGGCGTTGGACCGGCTTTCAACTTCATCACCGGCAGCGAACATCCAGGCGGCAAACTGAACATCGTCAACTGGCTCAACCCGATCATCTGGGACCCTGCGACTGGTGAATTCAAGACTGCTGAAGGCGGCCATGAATCGGCTTCCGTGACAGCTAGTGAACACGGATCAGAACCGGTTAGTGAAGGATCACACGGAGCCGCTCCCGCAGCGTCAGGATTCAACCTGGCCCACGCAGTCGACAACGTTGTGCATAACCACCTGCTGACCGAGTGGATCTTTATTGCCATTTCACTGGTCGCGGCCGGTATCGGCATGTTGCTTGGCGGACTGTTCTACGTCTGGCGCCCGCAGTTGCCCGACATCTGGGCGGCGCGGCTGCGCCCGCTCTATCTCGCGAGCTACAACAAATACTGGGTCGACGAGTTTTACGGTTTGACCATCACGCGGCGCACGATGGATGCCGCGCGCGCTGTCTTTAGTTTCGATTCCAAACTGGTCGACGGCATCGTCAACGGTCTCGCGACCGTGAGCCGCGGGTTCAGCCGCGTCGTCGGCGGCGTCGATAAGTATTTCGTCGACGGGCTCGTCAACACGATCGCCGCTTTCGTTGCGCGCTTGATGTCGCCTTTGTTCCGCGCCGCGCAAACAGGGTTCACACAGAATTACGCACTCGTTATGGTTCTCGGACTGATGATTGCCGTGGCCGCGTTCTTCGCGAAAGACATCGCCGCCATGCTGCGAGGTTTCTTCGCGGCGATCATGTGATAACAAATCTTATGGACAACTACATTCTTTCTCTCATCACCTGGTTTCCGGCGGTCGGCGCCGTCCTCATTCTGGCGCTCATGAAGAAAGACCAGTCGAGCCTGATCAAGCGCTTCGCCACTGTCTGGTTCGGACTCGACTTCATCCTGTCGTTGTGGTTGTTGAAATACAACCGCTCCATGGGCGGCATGCAGTTTCTCGAGGACCACCAGTGGATACCGATCATCGGCGCGCGTTACCAGATGGGCGTCGACGGTGTTACGGTGCTGCTGATCGTTTTGACGACGTTGCTCGGTGTGATCGCGGCGCTCTCGTCGTGGGACTACATTCAGAAGCGCGAGAAGGAATACTACGTTCTGTTGTTGCTGTTGCAGACGGCCGTGATCGGCGTGTTTGCTTCGATGGACCTGTTTCTGTTCTACCTGTTCTTTGAAGTGTCGCTCGTGCCGATGTACTTCCTGATTGGCATCTGGGGCGGCGAGAACCGTTTGTACGCGGCGATCAAGTTCTTTCTTTATACGCTTGTCGGTTCGGTGGTGATGTTGCTCGGCGTTTTGAAGATGTACTTCTTAACGCAGGACACGGCACTGGTGAGCCAGATAACCCAGGAGACCGTGCGGGCGCTCGCCGGAAACGATGCGGCTGCACAACTCGTGTCGAGCACTCTTCAGCATGCGGCACAAAACGGCACCGGCAACTTCAACATCATTTTCATGCAGGCGGTTGGATCTGTGTTGCCGATGGGCACGCTTCAGATCCTGTTGTTCATCGCCTTCGCTTTGGGTTTCGCGATTAAAGTCCCAATGTTTCCGTTTCACACGTGGCTGCCGGACGCGCACGTCGAGGCGCCCACTGCCGGCTCGGTGATCCTTGCGGGCATTTTGCTGAAACTCGGAACCTACGGCTTCTATCGTTTCAACCTGCCGATGTTTCCCGCGGCGTCGAAAGATCAAACCACGTGGGTCACGAGTTTTGGCACGTTTGGCGTTCGCAGTGTGATGGTCTTTCTGGCCATCGTCAGCATCATCTACGGCGCGCTCGCGGCGATGTATTTCGTCGTGAAAAAAGACGGCGACGTGAAGAAGCTCGTCGCTTACTCATCGGTATCGTCGATGGGCATGGTGATGCTCGGGCTTTTCGCGCTTAATCCCAACGGCATCAACGGCGGCGTGATGCAGATGATCAATCACGGCATCTACTCCGGCGCGCTGTTCCTTCTGGTCGGCATAATTTACGAACGGCGTCACACGCGCAACGTGTCTGAATTTGGCGGACTGTCGCACGTGATGCCGGGTTACGCCGCGATCTTTCTCGGCATGGTGATGACGGCGATCGGTCTGCCACTGCTCGCGGTGTTTATCTCGGAATTTCTCGCGCTGCGCGGCGCCTTTGAGGCGAATCCGTGGTGGGCTGGTTGGGCCGCGCTGGGAATTATTCTGAACGCCGGTTATTTCCTGTGGCTCTACCAACGCATGTTCTTCGGTAACATCGAGAATCCCAAGAACCAGAAACTTACGGACCTGAACATTCGCGAGTGGGCTTACATGGTGCCGCTCATGATTCTTTCGCTGTGGATCGGCGTCTATCCGAAACCGTTTCTCGAATACATCCAGCAGCCGGTGAACGCGATCGTGAAGCAGGTCAGACCGGACTACGTGATTCCGGGAACCGCCGCGCCGGCGCAGGCAGAACGCGCGGAGAAATAAGCGACAATGTTTCTCTTGCAAGCCAACACCACGTCTCTAATCAGCGTCACGGATCTGCAACTGATCGTGCCGGAATTGATCCTCACGTTTTGCGCGTGCGTGGCGCTTGTGATGGAAGTCATCCTTCCCTATCGCAAGAGCAAACTCACTGCTTACTTCTCGCTCGTCGCCGTGGGGCTCGCTTTCGTTTCGCTCGCGGTGCAGTGGCGCTACATGCCGGCATTGCCGTACGACGGGTTCTACGGCATGGTCCGTATCGACGGCTTCGCGCTCCTCTTTAAAGCAATCTTTCTCTTCGCGGCGGGACTCGCCATCGGTATTTCGACGCGTTATCTCGACATCGAAGGCGAACAGCACGGCGAATACTATTCGCTCGTGCTCTTTGCGACCGTCGGCATGATGTTCATCGCCTGCGGTTATGATCTCATCTCGCTTTACATCAGTCTGGAACTGATGGCGGTGACGTTCTACATCCTTGTCGCGTTCACCAAACGCGAGAAGCGTTCGAACGAAGCGGCGATGAAGTACTTTCTGCTCGGCGCGTTTTCGTCGGGCGTGCTGCTGTATGGAATGTCGCTGCTTTACGGGATTGCCGGTTCGACAAACATCGGCGACATCGGCCGTGAACTGGGCCGCATAGTGCCGCAGATTCAAACCGCGATCGACGCAGCCGGTCAGAGCGGCGTGGCCGACGACATCACGAAGCTGCGGCCGCTGATGTTGTTGGGGATGATCGCGCTGAGCGCGGGTTTGTTCTTCAAAGTCGCGGCAGTGCCGTTTCACATGTGGGCGCCTGACGTTTACGAAGGCGCGCCGACATCGGTGACGGCGTTTTTGTCGACTGGATCGAAAGCCGCGAGTTTCGCGTTGTATGCGCGCATCTTCACGGAAGCACTCGGACCGATGAGTGCCGATTGGGGGCCACTGCTCGGACTCGTCGCCGCGATCACGATCATGGTGGGCAACTGGGCCGCGGTCACGCAGGAAAACTCGAAACGGCTGCTTGCCTATTCGTCCATCTCAAACGCCGGTTATCTGTTGCTCGCGCTCGTGGCCAACAATCTTTACGGCTACGTCGGGCTGATCGTCTACCTGTTCGTCTACACGCTGATGAACATGGGCGCGTTTGGAATCATCATCAGCCTGCGCCGTCGGGGCATTATCGGCGACAACGTCGAAGATCTAACCGGGCTCGGTCAGAAGGAGCCGGGGCTGGCGGCGATGATGACGATCTTCATGTTGTCGCTCGGCGGCTTGCCGATTACGGGCGGGTTCATTGGCAAGTGGTTTCTGTTTGGCGGACTCATCCAACGCGGTACCGGAGCACAAGGGAGGTCGTGGTACATCTGGCTCGCGGTTTGGGCGATTCTCAATACTGTTGTTTCTTTCTACTACTACTTCCGCTTTATCAAGGTGATGTATCTCGGCGATCGCGTCGCCGACAACAGACCGCTGGCGCTTTCACCGGCGTTGCAAACCGCGCTCATCGTGTCGGTGGTTGGGATCCTGATCATTGGGATTTATCCGCATCCGCTGGTTAAGCTCGCGCAGGATCTGCTTGGGCCAATCGCGTCCGCTGCCTCCTCAATCGCGTTGAAGTGATTGTCTATTATTTCTTCGCGGCGATCGCTGTTTGGATTGGCGTCAAGTCGTTGTTGGGTGGTGTGCGCTACGCGGATTACGTGCGGCGTGAGACCAGCCGGCCACTGCCTGAGTACTTTCCTTTTGTTTCTGTCATTGCGCCTACCCGCGGCTTCGAAAAGGGATTTATCGACAACGTTCGACCTCTGCTCGAGCAGAACTATCCGGAATACGAAATCCAATTTGTTTTTGACAATCCGCAAGATCCATCTCTCCCGCTCGTCAACGACTTAGGCGGCAAAGTCGTAGTGAGTGGCCCGGCAACTGACACCGGCCAGAAGGTCCACAATTTAATCGTCGCGTCGAAAGAGATCGATCCGCGGTGTGAAGTGATCGTGTTTGTGGATACTGACGCACG
>DASUPR010000507.1:0-2887 GCA_036281015.1 Pyrinomonadaceae bacterium | reverse complement strand
GTGGCTGCGCCTTTGTCCCACTAATCGGCCAACACGGCTGGCAAGATCGTTAGCTCCACCTCTACCCCACCGCGTCTCATTGATCGATCGTCATTGACAACCTATGCGGCCCGGATATATAAGTCCGGGCTGCTCAAGCTTGCCGAGCTGTTCCAGCTTTCTCGCATCCTCGCACGAGCCAGGGGAAACACCAGCAACCCGGGAATGGAGGTCCCCTCATGCGTACACTCGACGATGGTCACGTCAAATCGCTACTGAAAACAAAGATAGTCGCTACGGTCGGCAGGGAACGCAGTGGCCCTGAAGCTGGACGCGGTGATGAGGTGTTCGATCCGAACGGCGATCCTGTCATGGGTGTGTTGCCTCACGATGATCTGTTGTCGTGGCTGGTACGCGCGGGTGTCGACGTGATTCGGCTCAACATGTCGTTTGCTTCCGACCAGGAACCGTATGGCGCGGTCGAGAAACAGATCATGGAGTGGGTCGCTGCCAATCGAGACGGACTTGCGCGACACGTTGCGGTGCTCGGCGATCTCCCCGGTCCGAAGATCAGGCTGCGTATCCGCGAGGCAGTGAGAGTAAAACTCGGCGAGACTTTAACGCTCAACTTCAGCAGCGAGAATCCGGACGGCGAACGCGAAGCCGCGGTTTTGGTTAACGATCAGGCATTCGCGACGATCGCCACCGTTAATAAAATGCGCATCGAGGATTACCTCCGCCGCACGAGAGATAAAGGTGAGGAGATCGTCTTCTCGATTGGCGATGGCAAAGTGATCCTGAAGGCCGCGGAAGTAGTTAAGGGCCAGCCGGGTGTTGTCAGATGCAGCGTGCTGAAGGGCGGCGAAGTTCGAAACAAACAGGGCCTGACGATCAGGCGGGCCGATATCATGGTCGACCGGTTTCTCAATCAGGATCGCCAGGCTTTGCGGCATTTGCTTGACTATGGCGCCGGTGTTGTTTCGTTCGTTGCGGTTTCATTCGTGAACCGCGCCGAAGATATCCTCGACGTGAAGCGCGAAATCGAGAAGCAGTTGCAAGCGAAGTACGGGCTCGAAGCAGGTCGTTACGCACCGGCGATCGTGGCGAAGATCGAAACGCGGCTCGCGTGGGAAAACCTGGACCACATCCTCGACGTGAGCGATTGCGTCATGGTGGCGCGCGGTGATTTGGGTCTACAACTCAATCCACAGGAAGTGCCGGCGATTCAGAAAGAGATCATCCGCCGGTGCAACCTGCGCGGCAAACCGGTGATCACGGCAACGCAGATGCTCGATTCGATGGAGTCGAGCATGGAGCCCACCCGGGCCGAGGCTAACGACGTCTTCAACGCCATTCAGGATGGCACCGATGCGGTGATGCTTTCGGGTGAGACTTCGATCGGCAAGTATCCGGCGCAAGCGGTGGCGATGATGACTCAGATCGCGGAGCAGGCAGAGAACTTTTATTTTGCCAAGCATTCAGGGCGGGTTTACAGGGGACGGCTCCAGGACATCCTGAGAGACTCCGAAGAGTCGAGCGAAAAAACAACGGTGCGACTGGAACAGTCGAAAACGTACTGGGCCAACAAAGCAACCAAGGCAAAGATACCCGTAGAAGAACGCTCTGAGTATCAGTGGCGCGGAGAACTATACGATGAGAAGGTCACGCGCAGCGAGAAACAAACTACGACCGACAGCATCTCTGAATCAGCTTGTTTGTTGAGTGCCGAAAAGGGCTACAGCGCGATTGTCGCGCCGACGACCTCGGGACGAACCGCGCGCATGATCGCGCGTTTTCGTCCCCACGTGCCGATCGTCGGCGTGGCCCACGATGACGCAAACGCGCGCAAACTGATCATCAGCTTTGGCGTCTACCCGCTGAGTATCGGCGAGGGACAAGAGGGCGTGGAAGAAGTGTTTCAGCAAGCGTGTGCGGCGGCATTGAAACCCGGCTATGTTCCGTGGGACGAGGAGTTCCCGTTGTTGAAAGACGGCGACCAGGTCGTCGCGACGAGCGGGACGCCGTTAAAAGAAATCGGCACGACCAACCTCATTCAGATCAGAAAAGTGTAAGCTAGGCTCTGGATGAGCAAACGGTACGATGCGATCGTCGTGGGCGCCGGGCCGAATGGCCTCGCGGCGGCAATCGAATTTGCGAAGCGAGGGAAGAGTGTTTGTGTTTATGAAGCGAACGAGAACGTCGGCGGCGGCGCACGTTCCGCCGCGTTAACGCTCACGGGTTTTGTTCACGACACGTGTTCCGCGGTCCATCCGCTGGCGGTTGGCTCGCCGTTTTTCAAGAGTCTGTCTTTGGCCGAGTACGGCCTCGAGTTTATTTACTCACCTGCGGCGCTGGCCCATCCTTTTGATGACGGCACCGCCATTTTGCTTCACCGATCTATCGAGAAGACAAGCGAACAACTCGGCGCTGATGCGCGCGCGTACAGGCGCGTATTCGAACCGCTCGTTCGCGATTGGGAGATCTTAGCGCCTGAACTCCTGGGGCCAATCAAGTTCCCCCGTCATCCTTTTGCAATGGCGCGGTTTGGCTTGAATGCGATCCGCTCGGCGACGAGTTTTGTGAAGAGCCGCTTTAGCGAAGAGCGCACGCGCGCGTTCTTCGCCGGTGTGGTGGCGCATTCCTGTTTGTCGCTCGATCGTCCGGGCACGACGGCGTTTGGGTTGGTGCTCCTGGCGCTCGGTCACACAGGAGGTTGGCCCATACCACGTGGAGGAACGCAAAAAATCGCAGACGCAATGGCGGCGCATTTGAAAAGTCTCGGCGGTGAGATCGTAACGGGTGTGCGCGTTGAATCTCTTGATGATCTTGCGCCGTCGCATTGCGTGCTTTTTGATTTAACCCCGCGTCAGCTTTTGAAAATCGCCGGCAAACGTTTTCCTTCAAGCTT
>DASUPR010000506.1:0-13988 GCA_036281015.1 Pyrinomonadaceae bacterium | reverse complement strand
TAGGGGATACGTTTGCGCCGGAGGGGGCGACGAGGCCAGTGTGGGCGTGGCTGCATTCAGATGGGGCACAATTGATGCTGGCGGCTGCCGACAAACCTGTCGTCGCCGAACAACAGAGGGTCCTCTTCTATGTACATACGGACGACGTTGCGGCGGCGCACAAGGAACTTACTGAAGCAGGTCTCAACCCCGGGAGCATAACAACGCCGTTCTATGCCCCGCGCGGTGAGTTTCAACTCGTCGATCCTGACGGCTACGTCGTGATGGTCACGCACACGTAAACCGCTGCCGGAAATCAATCACAAGCCGCTCACTCACTCTAGCGTTCAACTACCCACAGCTCCGGATAAACGATCGGGAAGCCAACGTCGTCAACCGTTAGCTCCGCGACAAACTCTCCGTCGCGACTCGAGTATCGATACCGAAACTCATCCAGCCTCGTGTAAACCTGCGTAAGCGGCTCCAGCTCGAAACTTGGAAACCGCAGCCACGCAGCCTTAACCTCAGCCTCTTGTCCGACCGCAAGATTAAGTCGCCGGATCGGCAACAGGTTTGTCGACGGACTGAAGTTCAGATCCAGATCGACACACCCGTCAACCTCCGCTCTGTACACTCCATTCATCGTCCAGCGACGTTCCGCGTCAACGAAAAGCTCAAAGTTTACGACGTCCTCGCCCAGCCAAGCCGTAACTACTCCATTCAACGTGTTCCAACCCGAATCGCACGCTATCAAATAAGAAAGACGGCACGGCCGGACTTCATCCGCGAAAACCGCTGTCCCCTCAAGGCGCCATTCAGTCCCCAACGAATAAACGCGGCATGCTTCGTGACCGCGCCAGTGAATCCCGCGCCATAAAATCGTGTGATTGAGCATTGCTGCGATGGTACGGCAGCGAACCGATTTGCCCAAGCAGTTATTGATACGCTTCAAACCGCTTCCCCTAAAGAATTTTCCAGCTCTCCCGTGCGTTCACAGGCAGCGGCTTGCGGCCTGTTGGACACTTATTGTCTAAACACAAGGATCTGTATGAAAAGAACAACTTCGGTATTACTCCTAACGTTGCTGGTTTTTGGGAGCACAGTTTTTTATCCACTGACCAATGTTTCCGCGCAAGACGCGCTCGCCGGTCGCACGATCACGGGAACCGTCTACTTTGTTGGCGGCCGCCGACCCGGACGCACACTGCCGTTCAGACTAATCGTCAATCGAATCTCTAACGAAGACGAAGTCCAGCAACTCAACGCCGCACTGCAAGCCGGTGGACAAGATGAACTCCTGAAAGCACTGTCAAAGATGAGTGCGGGACGTATTGAAGTCGGTACGGGTGTGGGTGTGCCGGCCAACTTAATCCTACGTACGGACGACGGCGAAGGCCGGACAAAGCTGGTAGTGCTCTATCAACGCGAGATCCGCTTCGGCGAACTGCGCTACGGCACGCGTTCGAGCGATTACAGGTTCGGTTATGCGGAGCTGTACGTCGGCCGCGGAGCAAACGAAGGCATGTTGATACCGGCTGCACGTGTACGTCTGCGCGACGGAAACACGTGGGAAGTAGAAGATTTCGCAACTTTTCCCGCAAGACTGATGGGTCTGCAGGTGCGCGGCGGTGGGCGCAGCACTGTAGGCTAACGGTCTTCGATCAAACAAGGAGGGCATGTAATGACCAATCGCCAGTTAATTAAGTCTGCTCACGTATGGGCAATAACCGCGCTGCTCGCGCTCGGGCTCTGGAGCATTGCCGGCAAGGCTGGAATCCTTCAGCAGAATCAAAACCAGAACGGCAATAGCAACGGAAACGCTAACGGCAACAGCAACACGGGCAACTCAAACAGAACACAAAACGACAACAGATCCGGTAATCGCAACACCGGTGGCGCCCAAGGCTCACAAGTGGCCATGAGCTCACAAGACCGCAATTTCATCACGGAAGCCGCAATGGGCGGCATGATGGAAGTCGAACTCGGTCGCCTCGCAGTGCAAAACGGCGCGAGTGATGCGGTGAAACAGTTCGGCCAGCGCATGGTGGACGATCACACGAAGTCGAACCAGGAACTGATGTCGTGGGCGTCGAGCAAAGGAATGACGTTGCCGACCGCTCTCGACGAGAAGCATCAGCAGCAAGTGACGAAGCTTTCCGGATTGACGGGAGCAGAGTTTGACCGCGCCTACGCCAAGCGGATGATGAGCGATCACCAGAAAGACGTTAAAGAGTTTGAAAAGCAGAGCACGAGAGGCGGCGACCCCGATCTACGCGCTTTCGCTACCAAGACTTTACCAACGCTTCAGGAACATCTTCAGATGGTGAGAACGTTACCGGGTAACGAAGGCCGCGGCGGCGGTAACAGTAACCGCAACAGCAACGTAAACAGTAACAACAACGGCAACTCGAATCGTCCGTAGTTTCAGGCCGCGTTGTTCTAACAATCTGGCGCACGCGAAAACCGAGCTTTCGTTCGGCGGTTCGCGTGCGCCTCGTTGTCTGGTGATAACACCCGCATGTGTTATGTGCCAGGATTTCGTCCCAATGATCATTCTGCTTGTAATCAGTCAATCACTGAACGTCACCCGATCCCGAACACGATGATCTGCCGGGCGGTGCCGTCGGCGGTGGTCCAGTTGATGGTTTGGCCGTCCGAATCGAAGCTTACGTGATCCGCGGCGGCGTTGACGGTCGGCGTGCCTTCCGTCATCAACTTTATCAACTTCGTGCGATCCAGATTGCGGCTCGCGACTGTCGGACTGACGTTGTCGGTCTCGCCGATCCAGAAGCTTGCACGCTCACTCGTTCCAGTGGCCCAACCAAAACTGGCCCGAGCATGCGCTAGCGCCGAATCGTTGTTCCCCGAAACGTCATTGGCCGACATCATGATCGCCGCTTTGGGCGTGAAGCCCGCGCCGGTGATCGATTGGTTGCCGGTCGTTGTCGCCTGGTTGAATGCGCTGACCTTCACCTGCGGCCCGCGCAACGCCAGGTAGTAAAAGATGTCGGCATTTCCTCCAGAGGTCGTGTAATTCAACGTAAACCCATCCGAATCAAACGAGACGAAGTCGGCTTCGGTAAACGTCGTCGTCGTACTCAGAACGCGCTGCGTTGATTGCCGCCGTTTGGCAACCTGCGGATTGCTGTTGTTCAGATTACGCCAGGCGACCATGCCACGCGCGCTGGAACTGGTGGCGACGCCAAACAGTGCATTGCCGTTTGTAGACTGATCGAGAGGTGTAGTGGAGAACTTACCGGCCCACACGATCAAAGCAGTCGGCTGAAAACCTAAACCGGTATACGACTCGTTTCCAGTCGTGGTCTTCGCCGCTGCGGAACCGGTCTTCACGTGCGTAATCGCATCTCCGCCGAGCGCAAGATACGTCACCACCATCTGACTCGCGGTAGCCCAGTTGATCGTGAAACCGTCCGAGTCCATCGACACGAAATCGGCGCGATAACCGCCGCCCGGTGTGTAGATAACGTAAGAGCTTTGGTTCCACGCTGCGTGTGATGAAGTTGAGAGACCACTGTTCGAGTAGTCGCCGGCAACGCGGCGATCGCTCGACGACACGCCAACGCCAAAACCGATCGTCGAGTCTCCCATCGAAGCATCGGTACCCTGCATGTTGTAGCGGAACAGCACCACCTTCGGCTGGAACCCGACACCTGTAATCGCCTGGTTTCCGGTGCTGTTCGAAGCCGTAAACGAACCGGCCTTCGCTAACAGCGTTCCGGTGGACCAGATGCCGGTGATGGTGCTGATCGTAGCGCTGGCATAGGCATTACTACTCGCGCCGATCTTCGTCGAGAGCGTATCGATATCCGCGCCACGATCCGTGCCGTCAGACGCTTCGCGCGACTGTCCGGCGCGATACAAACCACTCGTCAGCTTGAAGTCGAGATTCGCGACGCTGTTGAAGCCGAAGTTCGCGGCGCTCGTTTCGGAAAACGATCCGGTCGGATACGAGCTGACGTTCTGGTTCTGAAACGTGTTGTTGACAGCGCTGTAGTTTCCGGCGCCGTTGCACCAGTTGTTGAGCGCAGTGGTTCCCGTTCCGGTTGTACCTTCCCCGAAGATGCCGCCAAAGGAACTGTCGATCGCGAACAGATTGTTTTCGAGCTTGAAGTTGATCCAGTCGCCGCCGGTGTTACCGACGAAGGCGTTCACGGTCGAAACGTTTTTCGCTGAGTAGACCGTGTTGTGCTGGAACCAGATGTCCGTTCCCAGTGTCGGCGACGACGCTCCGTTGTACAAAGCGACACGAGGTGAGTTCGACGGGCTTCCGGATTGCGTTCCCGGCCCGGAGAACTGGTATGTCGGTTCGATCAGGTTGTGTTTGAGCACAACGTCTTCCATTGGAAGGCCGGAACCGCCGTTGAAGTCGTCCGGCGAGAGGTATTTCAGGAACCCGTTGAAGCGCCTGAACCAGTTGTACTGAAACGTCGTGTTCTTGATGGTCGCGGTCGTTAGCTGGTTATTTTCCGTGCGGACGGTAATCACCAGGCCGGTGCCATCCTGGCCCATGACCCACGTGCCGTCAAAAACGTTACCCTCGATCAGGTTTGTGGTTCCTTCGAGAAACTTCAACTCGAAATTGTTCTTGTGACCCGTGAACGGAGTGTAGAGTGTGGCTGAAACGCCGCTCTGGTTTGCGCTGAACGGTGTTTCGATCGTCAGCGTGCTCGAGGTGGGCGCGCTGGAGACGGTGCGCATCTCGCCTGACTGCGGACCCGAAGTGAGCTTCAACACTCGAATCGTCGTATTCGGCGACACGCCCTGGCCGTGCCCCGAACATGTTACTGTCGTACCACTCGATGTCAACGAGCAACCGAGATTGGTCGATCCCTGCACGTCGCTGGTGTCAAACACCGACGGGTTCCACGGGTTGTACTTCTGCGGCGCTTCGAGGTAGTTGCGCGTAAACGTCAGGTCGCCCGGAAGTATGCCCACCGTGAGACCACCGCTCATGAATACCTCGCCGAGCGACATCATGTAGTTGTTGTCGATCGTAACTGGCCCAGGACCGCCGGCCAACAGGATCGCCTGACACTCCTGTCCGGCGTTTCGAAAGCCGCTGATGTAGTTGTCATGAACGTTGATGTTGCGGCCGTTGATGAAGATCCCGCGCACTGTGCCCGACTGCGTTGCTTCGATCCAGCAATGATCGATCTCGATGTTGTTTGGAGTATTGGCGGCGGTGGTGTCCGCGTCATTTCCAGTCTTAACCATCGCCCCGGCGTTTCCGACACCATTCGCCTGCCGCATGTCGAGACCGGTGAGACGCCAGTTATCGGCGTCATTGCCCGTAGTTGAGAAGCAGGCTTGATTCGCGGAATTGCTGCAAACGATGATCGCCATGTTCGAGCGATCGCTGCTTTGCACTCGCTGCCCGTCAGCCGGCAGCGATGCGTGACCCGACGAACGGATGGTAACAGTGGACGAGAGACCACTCTTTAACGTGAATGGACCAGTGTAGGTCTGGCCCGCTGTAAGCGTGATTGTGTCGCCGCCGACAGAGTTTGTAATTGCCGTCGCAAATGCTGAGGAGTCGGCGGGCGTGAAATCCGTTGGGACCGGAGCCACGCCAAGCTTTGCGAGCACTGAGGGAAAGGGTCGCATCTGACGTAGCGGCACTGTTAACGACATCATGACTCCCGGCCCGACCTGAGTCAGCGCAAGTGTCAAACTAAGAAACAAACTTCGAAACATACACACCTCCTCGTGGTGAGTCTCAGTGATGGTTTATGGGAGGTAAGGTCTGGGCCAATCGTCGATCTCAACCGATCCACAGAACGAGGATTTGTCTCGCGGTGGCGTCGGCGGTGGTCCAGTTGATGGTTTGGCCGTCCGAATCAAAGCTGACGTGATCGGCGGCCGCGTTGACGGTCGGCGAGGCGCCTTCCGTCATCATCTTTATTAACTTCGTTCGATCCAGATCTCGTTTCGCAACTGTTGGACTTACGTTGTCAGTCTCCCCAAGCCAGAAGCTTCCACGCTCACTCGTTCCAGTTGTCCAACCAAAACTGGCACGAGCATGCGCTTGCGCCGCGTCGTTGTTTGCCGCAACGTCGTTGGCGGACATCATGATCGCGGCCTTGGGCGTGAAGCCGGCGCCGGTGATCGATTGGTTGCCCGTGGTCGTCGCCTGGTTGAAGGCGCTGACTTTCACCTGTGGTCCTTTCAGCGCGAGATAGTAGAAGGTGTCAGCAGTTCCTCCCGCGGCGGTGAAATTCAACGTAAACCCGTCTGAATCAAACGAGACAAAATCCGCTTCGGTAAACGTCGTGGTCGTACTGAGAATGCGTTGCGTCGACTGCCGGCGTTTAGCAACCTGCGGATTGCTATTGTTCAGGTTTCGCCACGCAACCATACCGCGAGCGCTTGAACTGGTGGCAAATCCAAACAGTCCATTGCCGTTGGTAGTCTGATCGAGAGGTGAAGAGGAAAACTTACCGGCCCACACGATCAATGTGGTCGGTTGGAAACCCAGGCCTGTGTAGGCTTGCGTTCCGGTGCTGGTCTTTGCAGCGCCCGAACCTGTTTTGACGTGCGTGATCGCATCGCCGCCGAGCGCGAGGTATTGCACGGCCATCTGACTCGAAGTTACCCAGTTGATCGTGAAACCGTCTGAGTCCATCGAGACAAAATCCGCGCGACTCGAACCACCGGGCGTGTAAATGCAGTAGGTGCTTTGGTTCCATGCTGCGTTTGCGGAAGTGCTCAGATTGTGGGTCGCGTAGTTACCGGACACGCGTCGATCGGTCGACGAAACACCGACGCCGAAACCGATGATCGCGTCTGACGAAGTTGTGTCGACAGCCTGCATATTGAAGCGGAACAACACCACCTTCGGCTGGAAACCAACGCCCGTGATCGATTGATTGCCCGTGCTGCCCGTCCCGCTAAACGAACCGGCTTTTGATAACAGTTCCCCACCGGACCAGACGCCGGTGATGGCGCTGATCGTCGCCGTTGCATAAGCATTGCTGCTGGCGCCGATCTTCGTCGAAAGCGTCGTGATATCTGCGCCGCGATCGGTGCCGTCAGATGCCTCGCGCGACTGCCCGGCGCGATACAAACCGCTGGTCAGTTTGAAGTCGAGATTGGCGACGTCGTTGAAACCAAAGTTCGCGGCACTCGTTTCGGAAAACGTTCCGGTCGGATAACCGCTGGTGTTCTGATTCTGAAACGTGTTGTTGACGGCGCTGTAATTGCCGGAGCCGTTGCACCAGTTGTTCAGCGCGGTGGTTCCGGTCGCTCCGCCGTCTGCGAAGATGCCGCCGAACGAAGTGTCTACGGCAAACAGGTTGTTTTCGAACTTGTAGTTGATCCAATCGCCGGCCGAGTCACCAGCAAAAGTGATTGCGGTCGCGAGGTTTCGCGCTGAGTAGATCGTATTGTGCTGAAACCAAACGTCCGTTCCGTGATTCGTCGAGTCTTGCCCATTGAACAGGGCGACGCGAATCGAGCTGGTTGGACTTCCCGATTGCAGTCCGGGCCCGGAGAATTGGTACGACGGCTCGATCAGGTTGTGACGAATGACGACGTCCTCCATCGGGACGCCGGCGCCGCCGTTGAAATCGTCAGGAGAGATGTAGCGCACGAACTGCTGGAAGCGCCGGAACCAGTTGTACTGGAAGGTCGTGTTCTTGATGGTGGCGGTGGACATCACTCCGCCTTCAGTGCGAATGGTCAGCACCAGACCCGTGCCGTCCTGGCCCATGCCCCACGTGCCGTCAAAAACGTTTCCCTCGATCAGGTTCGCCGTTCCGTCGAGCACCTTCAACTCGAAGTTGTTTTTATGGCCGGTGAAAGGCGTGTAGACAGTGGCGGAGACGCCGCTTTGATTGGCGCTGAAGGCCGTTTCAAGCGTCAGAGTGTTCGCGTTCGGCGCGGCAGAGATGGTGCGTTTCTCGCCTGTTTGCGGGCCTGACGTCAGGCGAATCACGCGGGTCGCGCCGTCAGGCACACCGTGGCTCGAGCATGTAACAGTCGTGCCGCTGGAGCTTAGCGAGCACCCGAGATTTGTCGACGCTTGCACGTCGTTGATGTCGAACACGGACGGGTTCCACGGATTGTACTTTTGCGGCGCTTCGAGATAGTTGCGCGTAAACGTGAGATCGCCGGCGTTGATGCCAACGGTAACGCCGCCGCTCATAAACACTTCACCGAGCGCCATCATGTAGTTGTTGTCGATCGTCACTGGTCCAGGACCGCCGCCATAGAGAATTGCCTGGCACTCCTGTCCCGGGTTGCGAAAGCCGCTGATGTAATTGTCGTGGACGTTGATGTTGCGGCCGTTCAGGAACAGCCCGCGCACTGTCCCGGCCTGCGTCGCTTCGATCCAGCAGTGATCGACTTCTATGTTGTCGGGCGTGTTCGCGGTTACCGATTCGGAATGATTGCCGAATTTCACCATGGCTTCGGCGTTGGTGATGCCGTTTGCCTGTCGCATATCGAGCCCGGTGAGCCGCCAGTTGTCGGCGTCGTTGCCGGTCGTCGAGAAACACTTCTGATTATTGGACGTGCCGCAAACGACGATTGCCATGTTTGACCGATCGCTGCTCTGCACGCGCTGTCCATTGGCAGGCAGTGATGCGTGTCCGGACGAACGGATGGTGACAGTGGACGTGAGACCACTCTTTAACGTGAATGGACCAGTGTAGGTTTGGCCGGCCGTGAGAGTGATCGTGTCGCCGCCGACCGAGTTGGTAATTGCAGTTGCAAAGGCCGACGAATCAGCCGGAGTAAAATCCGCCGGCACCGGCGCAACACCGAGATTAACGAGGACGGTTGAAAAAGGCCGCATCTGCCGTAATGGCACGGTTAACGTCATCATGACGCCCGGCCCGACCTGAGTGATTACGAGTACAAAACTAAGCACCAGAGTTCTGATCATGCTGACTCCTAAATTCGGGCAAAGTTTTAGGGAGGTACAACTGGGCGGACCGAAGTGTTTGGTTTTGGGAGGAGGTCTGTCGGGGAGAGTTCGACCACGATACGCCCACTCATTTGAAATAGCAAGACTCTTCTCTGCTAAAATCTCCGCCACCGAAGGCGCAACACGATACCCTTCAAGACTGCTGGCCAAAACACTATGAACACTTCACTACGCTCAAACCCGGGCGGGCTTTTACTAACCATTGTTGCGGCTCTGTTGTGCACTGAAGCGAACGTGGTTGCAGCCTTTCAAAAAGCTGACGTCGATCCCGCGAAACTCGCGCGCACGGTCACGATCTATCGCGACACTTACGGCGTGCCGCACGTCTTCGGCCGCACAGACGCGAGCACTGTCTTCGGCTTTGCTTACGCGCAGGCGGAGGACAACTTCTGGCGCGTTGAAGAAAACTTCATCCTCGCACTCGGCCGTGCTTCCGAGTTGTACGGCGAGAAGTCTCTCGATGAAGATCGACTCAACCGCGCACTCGAAATCCCGCGGTTGGCACGCGAAGAATACTCGCGCCTCGATCCGAAGATGCGCTCGTTGTGCGACGCCTTCGCTGCTGGTTTCAACTACTATCTCGCGCGTCATCCCGAAGTTCGCCCGCGACTGCTCACGAAAATCGAGCCGTGGCACACACTCGCTTTCATTCGTTACAACTACTTCCAGAACGGTTTCGCCCGCGATCCGAGTCTGCGGCGAATGACCTTGCAAACCGCGGCGCTCGAAAACGATCTGAAAGAACACACCGGCTCCAACGGCTGGGTTATTGGTCCATCCAGGAGCGCGACCGGGCACGCGATGCTTTTCATCAATCCGCATCTGCCTTTCTTTGGTCCCGGCCAGGTTTACGAAGGTCACGTTCATAGCGACGAGGGTTGGAACTTCACCGGCTACACGCGTTTTGGTTTTCCGTTTCCGTACGTCGGGCATAACGAAAACGGTGGCTGGGTGAGCACTGACAACGCGGCCGATCTGGCGGATGTTTACATGGAAACGTTTGACGATCCGGCTCGTCCACTCGCTTACAAGTACGGCGACGGATACCGCCTCGCCATCGAACGCTTCGAAGAGGTCCGGGTCAAAACGGCGAGCGGCTTCGAGACGCGCAAGTTCACGATGCGCAAAACACATCACGGCCCGATCGTCGCCGCACGCGACGGCAAAATGCTTGCGGTACGCATGGCGAAGTTTGAATCCGACGGCTGGCTGCGCGAGTGGTACGACATGACGCGCGCCACGTCGCTCACGGCGCTGAAAAAGGCGATGACGCCGCTCACCATGCTCTTCGGCAACGTGATGTACGCCGATCGCCAGGGCAACACGTGGTATCTCTACAACGGCGCGGTGCCCAAACGCGATCCGCGTTTCGACTGGACCAAGCCCGTCGACGGCAGCGATCCGGCGACCGAATGGCAGGGCTATCACACGATCGACGAACTGCCGCAACTCACAAACCCAAAAACCGGCTGGATGCAGAACTGCAACACCACTCCGTTTCTGCTGACGAGCGAAGGCAATCCCGATCCGAAGCAGTTTCCGAAGTACATGGTCCAGGAAGGCGACAATCCTCGCGGCGCGATCTCGCGCGAGATTCTGGCGAGTAAAGCCAAGTTCACGTTTGAAGAATGGACGCGCCTGGCGTTTGACACGCGCGTGATGAGCGCGGGAAAACGACTGCCGCAGTTGACTCAGACATTCAATCAACTCGTGGCGACAATCGGTTATCCAGGTCTCGAACGACGGGTACACGAAGCCCATGACGAACTCGTTCGCTGGAATAAGCGCAGCTCGAACGACTCAGTGGCCATGACTCTCTTCAGTCTCTGGCACGATCGAATGTCGAGAAATGAAAATGAAGATCCCGTCGTCGCGCTGACCGAAGTACTCAATACACTTCAACGCGATTTCGGCACGTGGAAAGTCGCGTGGGGAGAACTCACCCGTCTGCAACGTATCGACGAAAGCAAAGGCGAAGAGTTTCATGACTCGCGGCCGAGCATCGCAGTCAGCGGTGTAAACGGCAACGACGGCGCGGTCTTCACGTTGTTCGCGGCGCCAATCGCGGGGCAGAAACGCCGTTACGGCGTTGCCGGTGGAAGCTACATCAGCGTGGTTGAGTTTGCGCCCAAGGTTCGAGCACTTTCAGTTCATACGTTCGGCGCCGACGGCAATCCGAAGAGCAAACACTTCATGGACCAGGCGGCGCTGTACGTGCGCGGCGAATTCAAACCCGCGTGGCTCACGCTCGAAGACATCCGCGCGAACCTCGAAGCTGCGTACCATCCGGGCGACGAACGGTAAACACGGATTCTTCTGGAACTTTGCCGTCATCGGCGCGTCAAAGTAGAACAACTATGTTCCGACTCCTAACACTCGCCGCACTCTTATGCTGTTGGTCCAGTGTGACCTTCACGCAAACGCCGAAGTCGGATTCAGCGGAAGTAATGCGGCAGTTACTGGCTTTGCCAGCGCCAACTCCGCGTCAGGCGCAAACACCGGGCGCCGCCGAAGCGCGGCCACCGCGTCCAGAAAAATTCTTCGACAAAGCGAACCCGCCGGCGGACGACGCGCCTCTGGAAGACCTGATGGAGTACTGGCTACGGTGGGTCAATACACCCGCTGGTCCTGTTTTGTCAGAGGTGAACAAACAGCGGTTACTGGATGCGTGTTCAGAGGACATACGAATATTGATTGCGTACGTCTCGGTGTTTCCTGCCGAGGAATCAACTGCGAAAAGAATCAAAGACCTCTACGACAAAGCCTCGAGCGATGAGTCCCTAAAAGACATCTCGCTCGAGACAGTAAAAAACTGGCTCCTGTTCAATAGTAAGTATTTCGTGGACGAGCTGTTTGCTCGCGCCAGTAAGGTTAAAGAGAACGACAAGACCGGATCCGTCGATAACCATGAGCCGCTGGTCGCGCTGGCCCGCCTGGATTGGCAAACTGCTGAACCTCTCGTCAAAGGGCTTGCGAGCGGCAGTCAACCACGTTCGAGTGCGCTTGCATTAACACTTCTCTACCGGCAGGCCATCATCGACAAGGATCTCGATGGCGAGGAGAAGTATCGCAGCCGCTTAAGAGCGATCGCCTCCGATCGGAATGCGCCGGGGCGCGCACGCGACACTTCTATTGAAGCTCTTTCGAAAACCGAATGGTCCGGTCGTGATGATTGGTACCTTTCACTGTTCGCGGACGATTCACTTCGTGAAACCTTCGACGGGAATTACGGTTTCAGTCCGCTTACGACGCTCTTCAATCGCGATCCTGACAAATGGATTCCGGTCATGACCCGGCTGGTCGAGAGCAAGGACCGCGCTGTGCAACAAGCGGCCGCGAGTTGCCTCGTCATCTATGCGACGAATCACCCCCGGCGAGACGCGATCCTGCCCGTGCTTCGCTGGTTGTCGGATCCGGACTGGCTACAACTGAGGGGCGGCACCACGCGGGCCTGGTTCATGCAGGTGATGAATAAAGTCGAGATCCCGGAGAGCGTGCCCGGTCTCATCTGGATCGTTGAAAACGACGACGGGCATGGACGGTGGGCCGCGCGGACGCTGGCACATTACAACGATCCGCGCGCGGTTCCCGTTCTGAAGAAGGCTTTGTCAAAGGGCAGTGAAGATGATCGCAGGCTGATACTCGAGGGGCTCGTCGCGTCAGGTGGGTTACCTGACATGGAAGGCGTTGCCGCGCTGGAAGCGTACGCCGTAAAGCGAATGACCGCTGAGGGCCGTGAGGACCTCGAGCGCTACCGTTCTTATAACGACGAACCTCTACCGTTACCAGTCAGCATCGGGCGCTATCTCGCGAACATGAACGATGTTCCTGACTCTCTGGCCCGATCCGTTCTCGCTCGTGCTGAGAGTTTAAAGAAGAGCAATCCGGCCTTGGCCGAGTCGCTTTTGGCCGCTGCGAATCGATGGCAAGGCCGCGCGATCGATCTCGACATGGTTCATAGGATCGGGGCCGGTGCTGCGGACGTAAACACGATCTCGACGGCGTTGGAAAGGCGAACCAAACTGCGTGAAAGCCTCGGAGCAGAATTGCAGATGCTGCTGGAACGAACTGATGAAGCGCTCGGCATCGGCGTAGTGTTGCTGAACGATCCGCAGATGGCCCAAACCATCCTGGCTTCAGGAAATCATCAGCCGCAAATCGGTTTGCTTGCCGGTGCGCGCTTAACGCAGACGCCGCTGCCGATGGAACTGGTTGGCAGATTATTGTCGAGCAAGAATCCCCTGCTCGCACTGGCGGCCGAACGCTATCTGCTGGCCGAAGACAGCAAGGATGCACGCAAGCTTTTATGGCAGCATCATCCCGATCAGGCTTTCATAACCGGCTGGCGGGAAAATTATGGGTTCCTGAATGGTGGTAATTTTGAGCCGTTGGTGAAGGCAGAGGAGAAGTTGCGCGCCGAGTTGTTCAAGGAGGAAGGTCCGATCGAAATTTTTGCGCTGATTGGCAACAGCGAACATCGCTACAGTTACATCGTGCGCGTTTATGCGAACAAAGCGACTTATACGCATTACGAAGATAACTCACGATACCGTGAGCGAGTGATATCACAAGCCGAACTGGCAGCTTTCAAGCAGTTTGTCGTTACTGCCGGCTTTGCAGATCTCGGACCCCAGTTTGCAGATTGCCATCATAACTGTTGGGTGGCGGAGTTTCTGGCGCTAAAGAAGAGCGAGGCCTGGCGTGTTTTGAGTCATGGGCCATTCGTCGTGTGGGAGGGTCTGTTAGCTAAATTCGATCTTCTCGGTCGTGGCGAAGGCGCTCGCATTCGCTACGACCTTGAAAATGAAATCAAAGGTCTCGAAGTGTTGTATGCCGACGATAAACTGTTGGTGAAAGACGTCTGGCAGGGTAATGACGAAATCCGCATCTTCGTCGAGCGTCCGGAAACCGAAGAAGAGTTTAACCAGCGGCAGAGCTCCGAAGTTGGTGAACAAGATCCCGAAGCTGCACGTGCTGAACGCCGGCGCAACGATCTGGCATTAGAGAAGGCGCGTTTTTCATGGCGCAAGCTTGACGGTAATAAAGCGGCTGTTGTGGTTGC
>DASUPR010000505.1:0-6649 GCA_036281015.1 Pyrinomonadaceae bacterium | reverse complement strand
ATCGCCAAGAATCCTGAGAAGTATGGATTCAAGGGCATCAAGACCGATCCGCCGATGGCTTACGACGTGGTCCAGGTTCCGACCGCTACCAGTCTGCAACTCGTTGCGGATGCGACGGACACGAGTGTTGACCACATTCGTTCGCTGAATCCGGAGTTGAAGCGCGACGTGACACCACGTGGCGACACCTACAACGTCCGCATTCCGGCTGGCCGCGCCAAGCAGTTTGCATCGCTCTTGCAGCGTATCTCGCCCGACAAGCGTGAGACCGCGCGTGTGATTTCAGTGGCGCCCGGTGAAGACCTGCAGAACGTCGCGAGCCGCACTGGTATCAGCGTCGCTCAGTTGCAGGCGATGAATGGTGGTGTGGATCTGAAGTCGACGACGAAGCTCGTCGTTCCGAACAGCAGCGTCAAACTCACGAAGTGGGTACGCGCAACGTCGGCCAATGGAACTGCGGCGCCTTCGTTGAGTAAGGTTCGCGCGCGCAAGGGCGACACGATCGCCCGCATCGCTGCGGCGCGTAATCTCGACGCGAGTGAAGTGGCGCGTTTGAATGGAATTCCGGTTGATGCGGAACTCAAAGCTGGTCAGGAAGTGAAGATTCCGGCAACTGCGGCTGCACCCTCACGTCGCAGATAACGTTTTTGATCTAAACCTTTTGGGCAGTACCGTAAGCGCGTCTTGCGGTACTAATGCTACTCACATTAGGAGCTTCCTCACATGCTCTTTCGTACGCTTTCTGCCGCCGTCTACGGGATCGATGCCGATCTCGTAGACATCGAAGTTGATCTCACCCAAAGTCGTGGTGAAACCGAACAATCTTCAGTAACAATCGTCGGTCTGCCCGATGCTGCCGTGCGCGAGTCGCGCGAGCGCATACGCGCCGCGATGCAAAACTGCGGTTACTTCTTTCCGTTTCAAAAGACCACGATCAATCTCGCGCCTGCCGACGTGCGCAAAGAAGGCGCGAGTTTCGACCTGCCGATCGCGCTGGGAATTCTCGGCGCCAACGGCGATCTCGCCGAACACTACAGTCTCATTCATATTCTCTGCGTCGGCGAGCTTTCGCTCGACGGGCGTGTGCGCGCGATCAAAGGCGCGTTGCCGATCGCGATCCTCGCGCGTGAAGCGTCGATTCGTCACGTTGTGTTGCCGGAAGAGAGCGCGAAAGAAGCAGCGGTTGTCGACGGTGTGAATGTCTATCCGGTCGCGGATCTTCGCAGTGCAGTGAAACTGATTGCCGAGCTGCGTTCGGAGACGCCGCCGATGCCTTTACGCGTTAAGACGGCGGAGATCCTTTCGCGAACGGAACAGTTCAACATCGACTTCAAAGAAGTACGCGGTCAGGTGTCGGCGAAACGTGCGCTCGAAATCGCGAGTGCAGGTGGACATAACATTCTGCTGATTGGTCCACCCGGATCGGGAAAGACGATGCTGGCGAAGCGTCTGCCGACGATCATGCCGCCGCTCGAGTTTGACGCCGCGCTCGAGCTCACGAAAATTCATTCAGTCGCTGGTTTGACCGGACGTGCGGGTTTGGTTACGGAGCGGCCGTTTCGCTCGCCGCACCACACGATCAGCGATGCGGGTTTGATTGGCGGCGGCAGTGTGCCGCGGCCGGGTGAAGTTTCCCTGGCGCATCAGGGCGTGTTGTTTCTTGATGAGTTACCGGAGTTTGATCGAAAAGTTCTCGAAGTTCTGCGGCAACCGTTGGAAGATCAAAAGGTGACGATCAGCCGCGCCGCGATGTCGTTGACGTTTCCGGCGTCGTTCATGCTGGTCGGATCAATGAATCCGTGCCCTTGCGGCCACTGGAGCGACCCAACGCGTGACTGTCGTTGTTCGCCGTTACAGATTCAACGATACATCGGCCGCATCTCTGGACCATTGCTCGATCGCATCGATATTCACATCGACGTTCCCGCCGTGAAGTTTCGCGAACTAACTGGCGACGTCTTACCCGAGACAGACAGTTCCGCGTCGATTCGTGCGCGCGTCGTCAAAGCACGCGAACGCCAGTTACATCGTTTGCGCGCTGAACGCATCTTCTGCAACGCCGCGATGACTCCACGCATGATCCGCGTGCACTGCAAGATCGACTCCCAAAGCGAACGCATGCTCGAGAGCGCGATGATGCGCCTGGGCCTCTCGGCCCGCGCCTACGATCGCATCCTCAAAGTCAGCCGCACAATTGCGGACCTCGAAGGTCGCGACAAGATCGCTTCGACTCACGTCTCCGAAGCCGTCGGCTACCGCTCGCTCGATCGCACGTACTGGACGTGAGGCACGTTCGCAAAATGTTTGATAAAGAACAGGCTAATCAGTTATCGTTCCCGGCGCTTTTCAGTTCTTCAAGACATGGAGATCCTCATGACTGATAGGAACGAAACTGCCCAATCACCAAAACCTTCGGCGCAAGCTACATGTCCGGCAGGAACCTATTGTACAAAGGATTACATACCACCCAACCCAACCGTAACGTTGCTGTTTGAAGGCTTGCTCTGGTTTCTGTTTCACGGAAAAGACGAGTGTCAGGTAGCGATCCATAACACTACTCGCGCAGCAACTCATCGTCATCGGCATGAGCTTCAAGTGCAGGTATGGAAGAACATTACCAAATGCGGCCCTCGTCAGGAGGAGTGCGGCGCTCCCGAGAAAATATCGATCGACATGAAAGAGTTTGCCGGTATTCAGATCGACGTCAATAGGCCGAAGGAGGAAGGCAAAAACATTTACGTGTACCAGAGCGCGTACGGGAAGCCTAAAGAAGATGCCGACTGGAGCTACGTAACAGATTTTGAAAAGGATCCGCTTTACCGGAACGGAATCAAGCTCGACGCGAAGGATATCAACCCCGGCGTCTCAATCAACCATGGACTCTTCTACACGCTGCTAAAAACAACCTATGAATTTGAACTGCGCCGGCTGGTCGCGGGGATTCCCACAGGCGCGAGTGGTTCTGGTACCAAGGTTGGAAACGTCGCGCTCTTGGTCGGCGGCAACATTTATCTCGACGACGGCGGCGATGTCACTTTAACTGTGAGACAGCGATACCCCGCTCAACCGAAAATCATCACGTTACCGAAGCAACGAGATAAGTGCTATCAGATCGATATCAAAAACGTGTGCGTCAAACGTAATGGCGAGCGTTGCGAACGTGGACATTACGGTAGGTTGGAAAACGATTTCTACCTCTACAATGACACCTTCTCCGTGCCGTCTGGCGGGCCGTTATCGACGCGAAGGTATAGCCTGCATCGGCTCGGTCCACTCCTCGCTTGGGACAGGGTTCCGCGGCCAACGCCAGTTCAGCCGATATGTGGCCGCGAATACTATACGGACAAGTACATTTACTCGAACAACGAGGCTCCGTGTGGTCCTGTTTGCGCCGGGGCCGGCGGCGGCGGTTGAGTGCAGTATTGGACCGGACAAAATGGACCAACTGCGGCTCCAGTGTGCTGACGGAAGTCGAAGTATACGCGCCGGTATCCAGTTCTTGTGAGCCTGTCGCACGGCTCCTGGCGTGCGGTACGGAGTTCCGGCGTGAGGGCGACGGTAAACCGCTTTCTCGCGTGGGTGTCGTCATCTACTCCTCAGATGCCGGCAGGAACTGGACGCCGCTTTATCGATGGCGGCACGCTTTTACAATTCAGCCTTAAGAATGGTGCTGTAAAAAAAGAATCCGCCTGCTGGCGGTTGTCACCCGTGCCGCCTCTGCCGTATCCTTCCACGCCAGCCGGGCGGGCTATTGATTCCTCCGGCTAAGATCAGTAATTTTACGGATCGGGAAGGCAACGACGTGCGGGAAGCGCCGCATCACAGCCGCGTTGAGCGCGCTGGCCTCGCTCCGCATCCCCACGCGGGCGTGCCGAGGATATAAGTGCCGCTCCCTTGAACCGGCGGAAGCGTGAGCACCAATGCCCTACAAGCTGACGAAGTTGTGAGATTCTTCTCTGCTTGTCCCCGAGCAGGCGAACACGTGACCGCAGCCGAAACCGAGACACCGCAAACGACGACAGATTACGAGCTGGCGCAAAGAGCTGCCCAGAAGGACATGGGCGCTTTCGAGGAGCTATACCAGCGCCATAATCGTCGCGTTTACTCGCTGTGCCTGCGAATGACCGGAAATGTCTCGGAGGCTGAAGACCTCGCACAGGAGGTTTTCATACAGCTCTTTAGAAAAATCGGGAGTTTTCGGGGAGAATCCGCTTTTACGACCTGGCTCCACAGGCTCACCGTCAATCAGGTGCTGATGCACTTCCGGAAACGCGGTGTGCGCATGGAGCAGACGACCGAGGATGGCGAAACGCCCATCCAGATCGTCAAAGGTACGGAAAACCCGAATTCGATGCCCGTCGTCGACCGGATCGCGCTGGACAAGGCTATCGCCCAGCTGCCGCCCGGTTACCGGACAGTGTTCACCCTTCACGATATCGAAGGGCACGAACACGAAGAGATTGCGAAAATGCTGGGGTGCTCCGTTGGCACCTCAAAGTCGCAATTACACAAAGCGCGGATGAAATTGCGCACACTTTTGAGGCAACAGAAAGCCAGTGAATAGCCTCGAATGTAAGAAGCCCGGTGATTCGCTTATTGGACGCCGAGACTTACGCAGTCTTCCCTTGATTGATGACAACCGGATTAGGTTCTGTCAGGACAAACAGTTTTCATTCCGAATTCTGCGCGTTAGTGCGACAGAACGAAGGTGGTAAGCAATGAACTGCGAGCAGTGCCAGGAACTCATTCAGGACTTGATTGATGGCAGCATTAGCCAGCGGGATGAGTTCACTCTAAATACGCATTTAAAAGATTGTCTGGATTGCGAGAGCGTTCGGCAGGATCTGACGTCGATTCTAACCTTCTGCCAAACCCATCGCGGCGAATACGAAGCACCGCCAAACGAAAAGGCGCTTTGGCTGCGCATTCGCAACGTTATCGAAGCAGAGAACGGCCACCGCGTGGTGGCGCAAACCGAATCGCGGCGGCCGTCGTTCTTCGGCCGGCTAATGGGTCAGACCTGGGAACTCTCGCTGCCGCAACTCGCATCTCTAACAGTCGCTATCGTGTTGTTCGTTTCGTTGGCGACCGTCGTTGGTCTGCGTCGCTGGGGCGCCACTGAGACGGTGCATGTCGCACCGGCTTACGCCTCAAATGTCGACGAACGTGTCTGGCAACGACGCCAGTTGATCAACTATTGGAAGCAACGAGTCGAGCAGAACAAGTCGCGCTGGAGCCCCGAAATGCGCGAGAAGTTTGAACGCACTATGCGCGAAATCGACGAGGCCGTAACCAAGTCGCTCATTGAGTTGAATCGAAATCCTCATGATGAGGTTTCCGAACAGATGCTCAACGTGTCATTGACCGACGAACTGGATACGCTGAAAGCCTTCTCCGATCTTTAGTCCTCGTTGACGAAGAAAGATTTGGTGTACCCGAAAGTTTGTTTTACAAAAGCCCCACACTGATGAGAAGTAGATTCACAACCTGGCGCGGACCAGCGCGAGCCAGTTTCCTTACCGTTGGCGCTGTACTCACACTGATCTCACTCTCGACGACCTTCGCCGTTAACGCTCAACAGCAAATGTCGAAACGATATCCCGGCGGGAAGAATGTTCGCGTCGAACTGCGAAACATCTCCGGCACGATCGTCGTCGAGTCGTGGAACAAGAACGAGATCCGCCTCGTGGCGACTATCGAGTCAAAGAACGCGAACGTCGCTCCGAAGCAAGTTAACGACTGCTTGATTATCGACGTGATGGGCGACAATCGCGGTCGTGGCGACGTCGGCGCGATCAATTTCAAACTTCAGGTTCCCGTTAACTCGTCGGTCGACGTCGAAACACGCGTTGGCAACATCAGCGTTTCGAACATTCGCAGCGGCCTCGTGCGCGCGCACGTTTCTTCCGAAGGCGACATCGAGTTGACGAACATTTCCGCCACGCACGTAGTAGCGCAAAACATCATCGGCAATATTTTCTTTGACGGCGAGTTTTCCAGCGGCGGCACTTACGAGTTCAAATCCACGAAGGGCGACATCACGATTCGTGTTCCCGGAAACTCCGCGTTTCGCCTCGTAGCCGCGTCGCCGACGAGACAGATCAAACTCAACGACTTCTGGAATAACGGTTTCAAGACGCAGGACGGCCGCAGAGTTGTCGGCGACGTAGGCGATGGCCGCTCGTCTGTCTCGGTAACGAATTTTAGTGGTCAGATCACTTTCTTGCGGAAATAGTCCGCAGTTGCAATGGCAAGCCCGGATACGGACGTTGCACCAGCAACGTCCGTTTTTTTTATTTTGCATTCTGCCAAAGGACGCTTACTATTGGCGCGCACTCGCGATGACAATCCTTAAGCCTGCTGCCCTTCTAATTCTCTTGCTCGCTCTGTTGCCGTTGCCGTCACGCGCAACGCAAACGACGAAACCGTCAGCGCAAGCGCCGCCCACGATTCAACTTCTGACTCGCAGCACGCGCCGCAGCGAGACGCGCCGCTTCAATTACGGCGGCACCGTGACACTGATCGGCGCGCCACGCGGCGCGGTCACTGTCGAAGGCTGGTCGCGCAACGAAGTCGAACTAACGGCCGAGATCGAATTGAAAGCGGAGACCGAAGCCGATCTGGACCAGCTCGCGAAGGTGAATACTTT
>DASUPR010000504.1:0-2322 GCA_036281015.1 Pyrinomonadaceae bacterium | reverse complement strand
TGACCAAAGCGTTTGGGCTCAACGGGCTGCGCTGCGGTTGGATCCTTGCCGAGCCGGAGCTCGCGCAAAGGATGTGGCTGCTCAACGATCTCTTTGCCGCAACGCCTGTGCATGCAGGTGAACGCCTGAGCGTCGTTGCGTTGGACCAGCTTGCAGATCTCGCCGAACGTGCAAAGACGTTGCTCGATCGCAACCGGCGTTTGCTTAACGAGTTTCTCGATACGCGTGAAGATCTCGAAACCGTCAGACCGGAGTTTGGTACGGTGATGTTTCCGCGTGTGCGTAGCGGTAACGCGGATCGACTCTGTAGCGTGTTGCGTGAGAAATATGAAACGTCAGTTGTGCCGGGAAGCTTCTTTGAACTGCCGGCACATTTCCGGATGGGGATTGCTGTATCCAGCGACGTGTTGGAACAGGGATTGGCGCGCTTGGGCCAAGCGTTGGATGAAAAGCCGTAGCGAGTTTTCGCGTAGTTAATTCTTGAAGTTAATGCTTGACGCGGCGCTCTTCCACGATCAGCCAGTCGCGCACTTGTTCGGCGGCCTCGATTCCGACGGCTTCGGTCGTGATTTTGACGGGTGGGCCGCTGGGCCAGTTGTCCTTCTTCAGGTTTGGACCCTCGACCGCTTTGTAGTAAACGTTGCCTTCAAACTGCTTCTTGCCCGTGCGCGGCGCGAACACGAGGATCTTCAGATCGAGGTCCGGTGAGTTCAAAAAGATCGTGCCGTTCTGAAACTCGTCAACGTCAAACTCAACCAGCACCACAATCGCTTCAGTCTCGCTTTTCGCACGCTTAACCGCCGCGTCGTGCTTGAGCTCGCCGACAGACGTGGTCGTGACGTTTCTGAATTGCGAAAGCCGTTGGACGAAGTGCGCAAAGATCGTGTCTTCGCTCAGCAGGTGTTTCGAGCTGTTTTGCTTCGCGACGATCAGGGACGTCTTGCGCGTAAGCTCTCTCGCATTCGCAATCGAACTGTGTTTTTTGTCGGTTTCGGGTGTGGTAACAGGAGGTTGAGTGGGTTTCGGAGCGCGTCTGCCCGATTGCGCGAAGTTCTGCGTGGCGAGGAGCAGGAGCACGCTCGACGCCGCAAACAGCCCGCGTTTATGGCAGGTTCGCTGAAAGTCGGGAAGCATTCTCATGCGTTCATCTCCAGCGGTGTCACCCTTAGAAGCCGGGTCAGTTTACAGGGTTGGCCGAGGCGTTTAGTGCGCGAATCGCCTCGCGCGCGTAGTAGGTCAGAATGATGTCGGCGCCCGCGCGCTTGATGCTCGTCAAGGTCTCCATCATCACGCGCTCTTCGTCGATCCAGCCCTTCTGGGCCGCCGCCTTGATCAAGGCATACTCGCCGGACACGTGATAGGACGCGAGCGGCAGGTCGAAACGGTCGCGCACCATCTTCAAAACGTCGAGATACACGGTCGCGGGTTTGACCATCAGGATGTCCGCGCCTTCGGAGTAATCGAGCTCGGCTTCGCGCATGGCTTCGCGCGCGTTTGGGGGATCCATTTGGTAGGCGCGGCGGTCGCCAAACTCAGGCGCGCTCTGCGCCGCCTCGCGGAATGGACCATAAAACCCGGACGCGTACTTCACCGCGTACGCCATGATCGCCGTGTTCTCAAAACCCGCATCGTCCAACGCTTCGCGAATCGCGCCGACTTGCCCGTCCATCATCGCCGATGGCGCAACGATGTCCGCGCCGGCTTCAGCCTGGCTCGCCGCCGTGCGCGCGATCAGTTCCAGTGATTCGTCATTGAGAACCTCACCACTGCGGACCACGCCACAGTGACCGTGCGACGTGTATTCGCACAAGCATGTGTCGGCGATGATGATCAGTTCAGGTGAAGAACGACGAACGGCGCGAATGGCGCGTTGCACGATTCCGTCTTCGGCATAAGCGCCCGACGCGAGTTCGTCTTTCGCTTCCGGCAGACCAAAGAGAATGATGCTGCGCACGCCGGCGTCGTAAGCAGCCGAGGCTTCATTGACGATCTCGTCGACTGACAGGTTGAACACGCCCGGCATCGACGAGATCTCACGGCGCACGCCGTTGCCGGGACACGCGAACAACGGCAACACGAAGTCGTCAGGCGTGAGCCGCGTCTCGCGCACGAGCGCGCGCAGCGCGGGATTGCGGCGAAGTCGACGAGGACGGTGGATCATTTCTTTACCATCTGTGATATGCCGGATGACCGGGCTTAACAGCGACGAAAACTCCGCGGCACGTTGCGCACACTTTGTCGTGCGCGATCAGTTCGCCTTCGACTGTTGCGCGATCGTCAGTTGATTCCACGACGCGAGCGACGAGCCGCACCGGACGATCG
>DASUPR010000503.1:0-3448 GCA_036281015.1 Pyrinomonadaceae bacterium | reverse complement strand
AGCTCGCGATCCGCCTTGTCGTAATTGGCCTTCCAAGTGAGTTGGACGTAGCCGCGGCCGTAGAAAGGAAAATAGCGTAGATGCGTGCGCCGCCAGTTTTCGTTGAGCCAGAAGGCTTCTCGCACCGGCTGCATAGTGTAGGCGGTCTCGTGCAAGGCGGTCGCCAGTGCGTAGGCCGTAAAAGCGAGCGGCCAATTAGCTGCCTTAGCTGCGCCGAGCACGGCCTCGAGCCCCTTTATGTGATCAGGCTTTATGGGACCCCCGAATACACCGGACTCACGGGTTGAATTGAAAAAGACCTGTGGGTTATCGAGACCCACTGTGCTCATCACGGTCTCTAAGACTGGATCGGGGGCCGTTGCGGCCACTACCGCATCGTCTGCCGCGATGCCAAGGCGCTCTAAGAGAGCATCGATCTCTGCCACTTCTTCGGCGGTAAAACCCTTGCCGCGCTCAGCACGGATAGTATCGAATATCGGCTTTCTCATCTTTACTCCCGTTTCGGTAGATATTTGCCCCGAGTTTCGTTGCTATATCTAATGATGTTAAGCGGTATTTCGTTTCGTGGTTGAGGACGAAGATCAGGCGCCTACTTCAATACAAATTGTGGCTGACGGCGAAGAAACGGGTCTTGAAAGGGAACCAGCGCCGGTTGCTGAACAGGTTCACGCGGTTGATGCCGTCCCGGCGATACCGCTCATGTCGTCGTCTTCTTCCATTTGAGAATCCCGTAACCACCAATGATTGCGAGAGCGAACCCCAGGATGACGTGGACCACGTCGTCAGCGTAGGTCCATTGAAAATATTCTATCGGCGACAGGCCAATCACACTCGCCAGCGCCTGGTAAAGATCGATCAAACCAAAACCCAGGTTGAATGAACTCGCCGCCAGGTCGTTCCCGGCCTGGAGCAACAACAAACCAATCGCGCCGAAGATTATGTGAAACAGGTTGTAAGGCGTCGCATTGCTCATCAAACTGTACTGAGCAGGGATCACAAATCCGGCGATGCCAGTGAGAATCAGCAACGGCGCGAAGATCATCAACGTCGTTTGATTGAGAGTCTTATTCTCCATCAGCGTAAACACCTGCCTGCGCGTACGCTTCATCGACGAGCTCGATGGGATGACAAACCTGCAGGTTCATGCCGGCGAGCTGTGCGCCGGCGCCGATCTGCATCTGGCAGCCGGGGTTGCCTGTGGCGAGGATCTTAGCACCCGTCTCGCGTACGTGGTCCAGCTTCTCCTGTAACACACGGCCCGACAACTCGGGCTGCAAAAGATTATAGATCCCGGCTGCGCCGCAACACCTTTCCGTGCCTTCAAGTGAAACGAAGCTTGGTCCAACAGCGCAGCGCAGCATCTGTTGCGACGCCTCACCGGCCTTTTGACCATACAAGAGATGACATGATGTGTCGTAAGTCACACTCTTGTCGCCGGCAGACATCGGAACGGTCCGAGCTTCACAGGTCTGAAGCTGCTGGCTCACGTCGCGCACGCGGCTGCTAAAATCTGCTGCGGCTTCAGCCATCTCGGCATCGGTGGCCAAAAGATGACCATAGGTGGCGAGCATCGCGCCGCAACCACCCGCATTCGTGACGATGGGCGAACCCGAGTTAAATGCGGCAATGTTTCGCTTCGCCAATTCACGCGCTCCTTCAAGATCGCCGGCGTGCGCGTGCAAGGCGCCACAACAAACCTGATCCTGCGGCGCCTCAACATTGAAACCGTTAGCGCGCAGCACGCGTTCGGTTGCGCGGTTAATACGTTCGAATAAGCCCTCGCCGACGCAACCCATGAACAGACTTACGAACGGGGATTGGCGTTCGGATTGCACCGCGCTCGTAATTTTTTTGCGTGCGGGGAAGATAGGGCGAGAGCTTTCAAGCAATGCGAAAGCAAATTCAGCGCGCTTTGGGAAGAGTCGCGATTTCAGCAAGAGACGCGAGAGGCCGAGGGTGCGGAACAATCGCGCTGCACCGAAAAAGAGCCGCAATCGGGCGGGCGACAACCATAGATGACGTAACGCAAACCGTAGCGCCTTGTTCGTGAAATCGTTCTTTGGCTGTGCGTGCAACAGCTCTTCACGGCTGTGCTCGAGCAATTGGCCGTACTCAACACCCGCTGGGCAAACCTGCTCACACGCGCGACAGCCGAGACAGCGATCGATGTGCGTGCGAAATGCTTCCGATGTGTTTTCCAAACGCCCTTCGGCGACGGCGCGCATGAGGTACAGACGCCCGCGCGGTCCATCATTCTCGTTGCCCGTGATCACGTACGTCGGGCACGCCTCGAGGCATAACCCGCAGTGAATACAGGCGAGCAGCTTTTGTTCCTGGGCAGCTAGGTGGGCCACAGATTGCACGAAAGAAACCGATTTAGTAACCAATTGCCAAACCGTCGCTGCGGCGCGGATCGGTAGCGCCGAGGCGCATCTTCGTCTTCTCTTCGATCATGATCCCTTCAGCGTCGCCGAGATAGCGCAGCTTGCCGAGCGTGTGCCCGCGCGAGGTCAACGCGCGTTGCGTGTCGCTCGAAAACCCCGACGGCTCGCCGACCAGTTCATCCGGCAACCACTGGTGATGAATCCGCGGCGCATCAATCGCCTGCTGGATATTCATCTCATAGTCGATCACATTGGTGATGATGCAGAGCACGGTGTTGATGATCGTTGGACCACCCGGACTGCCGACCGTAAACCACAAACTTCCATCCTTGCGCAAAATGATCGTCGGCGTCATCGCCGACAGGGGCCGCTTCTTCGGCGCGACTGCGTTGCGCTCGCCCTGGATCAAACCATACATATTCGGCGTGCCGGGTTTGGCGGCGAAGTCGTCCATCTCATCGTTTAGCAGGATGCCGGTGCCTTTCGCCATGGCCGCTGAGCCGTACGAATTGTTCAGCGTGTAAGTGTTCGAAATCGCGTTGCCTTCGCCGTCGACAATAGTGAAATGCGTCGTGTCTTCGGATTCATAACCCGCCGGACGGCCCGCACGCACTTCAGCGCTACTTGACGCCCGCTCCGTGTTGATAGTCGAACGCAACTTGTCCGCGTAAGCCTTGTCGATCAACCCGGCGATCGGGACTTTCACAAAATCGGTGTCTCCCATGTACTCGGCGCGATCAGCAAAAGCGCGGCGCATCGCTTCAGCCATGAGGTGATAACGTTCCGACGACGACGCTTCGAGTTTACTGAGATCGAAACCTTCGAGGATGTTGAGCATCTGGATCAGCACGGCGCCGCCCGACGACGGTGGCGGCATTGAAATGATCTCGTGACCGCGATATTTGCCGCGCACCGGGACGCGTTCTTTTGCAACGTAACCGCGAAGATCGTCCAACGTCATGAGTCCGTTGTTGCGCTTCATGTCCGCGACGATCAGCCGCGCGGTTTCGCCTGTGTAGAACTCATTTGGGCCAAAACGTTGCAGACGCGAGAAGGTTGCGGCG
>DASUPR010000502.1:0-5737 GCA_036281015.1 Pyrinomonadaceae bacterium | reverse complement strand
AGGAACCACCGACTCAGGTCGGTGGGATTGTTCTGCGGTGAGGTGTTAGGTAGGTAGGGTATGAAAGAACCACCGACTAAGGTCGGTGGGATGCCGCGCTCTATGTGCTTAAGTCATCCCACCGACCTTAGTCGGTGGTGGTTGCATAGCCTGCCTACCACTAGCCACGCGAGCAAAATCATCCCACCGACCTTAGTCGGTGGTGGTTGCATAGCCTGCCTACACCAGGCACTCGAGCAAAATCATCCCACCGACCTTAGTCGGTGGTGGTTGCATACCCTGCCTACCACTAGCCACTCGAGCAAAATCATCCCACCGACCTTAGTCGGTGGTGGTTGCATACCCTGCCTACACCCTACCCACTCCAGCGGGATTCGGCGACCGTTTTGTGCTTCTGAACGGGCTGTGGTAAATTGGACGCGCTTTTTAAGTTTAGCGGTTACCGCGTTTTAGCGGAGTTTACTGCAGTCGAGGAGGGCCATTTAAGCAAGTGGCGTTAGCAAAAGAAACCAAAGAGAAGATTGTGTCTGACTTCCGTACCCACGACTCCGACACCGGATCGCCGCAGGTACAGGTGGCGCTTTTGAGTAAGAGAATTAACGACCTGACCGAGCATTTCAAGACTCACAAGAAGGATAATCATTCGCGGCGCGGCCTGCTGAAAATGGTCTCGCAGCGACGGAGTCTGCTGGATTACCTGAAGCGTACGGACATTGAACGCTATCACGAGGTAGTGAATCGCCTGGGCCTGCGCCGGTAGCAGATTCGAAAACAAAACAAAGCGAGAGAGATCTTCGAGTCTCTGTAATATCAAGCCCGCGTCTTTCGAAGAGCTTGTGGCAGTGCCGAACGTGACGGCGATTGACTGGAAACAAGCAGACGTGTACGGCCAGCTTAGAGCAAAAAGGCGGCATGAGCTTCACGGTTTATGAGGCTCGTGCCGCCTTTATTGTTATGCCAATCCGCTTCACGTTGGCGGCAAATTAGAAAGAATTCCCAGGCCCCAGTGCTTGCCCGAACGAAAACAGCGGGTGGATGAGACGCCTGCGACCTGAACGCTCTTCAGGTGTGAATGTCCCAAGGAGACGAACAAAATGCCAGAAAAGAAATATCTGAAAGAATCAATCAAACTAGGTGACAAGGAGTTGACCGTCGAAACCGGTAAAGTCGCCAAACAAGCGGACGGATCGCTGGTTATCCGTTATGGCGACACGATGTTGCTGGTTGCTGCCGTTAGTGCCCCCACGCCACGCGAAGGAGTCGATTTTTTCCCGCTTACTGTTGAATACCGCGAATCAAACTATGCGGCCGGCCGAATCCCCGGCAATTACTTTCGGCGCGAAGGCCGCCCGAACGAAAAAGAAGTCCTGACCAGCCGCCTTATCGACCGCCCCTGCCGCCCGCTTTTTGCCGAAGGTTACCGAAACGAAACTCAGGTTATCGCCAGCGTTATCTCAGCCGACCCGGACAACAATCCGGACGTGATTGCGATCACTGGCGCGTCGTGCGCGCTTTACCTTTCTGATATTCCGTTCCTGAATCCGATTGCCGGCGTGCGCATCGGCCTCATCGAAGGCCGCTACATCGTCAATCCGACTTACGACGAGGTGCGCGAGTCGCGCCTGAATCTGATCGTCGCGGGAACTGAAGAAGCGATCGTGATGGTCGAAGCCGGAGCGACGGAAGTTTCGGAAGAGATCATGGTTGAAGCGCTGATGCTCGCGCACAAAGAAATCAACCGGCTGTGCCGCTGGCAACGCGAGCTTTACAAGGCGCTCGAGATCACGAAGCGCGAAGTGACTCCCGTCGTTCTCGACGAAGAGATGCAGCGCGAAATTAGCGAGAAGTACAGCGAACAGCTTCGCAACGCGCTCGATACCGGAGCGCAGGACAAGCGCACCAGCTATGCTGCTGTCGATGCGTTGAAGAAAGAAGTGGTCGAGTCGTATCCGGAAGATCAACCGGAGAGACGGCACATGGCGAAGCTGATCTTCGACCATCTCAAGGAAAACATTTTCCGCGACGACATTCTGAACAAACGCCGCCGTCCGGATGGCCGCAGGTTCTCGGAAATCCGCCCGATTACCTCGGAAGTTGGTTGGCTGCCACGTGTTCACGGTTCAGCGCTTTTCACCCGCGGCGAAACACAGGCGCTCGTTTCGACGACTCTCGGAACGAAAGAAGACGAGCAGTTTGTCGACGATCTCGAAAAGGGCGAAGTCAGACGGCGATTCCTGCTGCACTACAACTTCCCGCAGTATTCGGTCGGCGAAGTCGGCCGCTTTGGATCGTCGAGCCGGCGTGAGATCGGACACGGAGCCTTGGCGCGACGCGCGCTGGAAGCCGTGCTGCCGGAAGACACGGAGTTTCCGTACACGATCCGCGTGGTTTCCGAAATCACGGAGTCGAACGGTTCGTCTTCAATGGCGTCGGTGTGCGGCGGCACGCTCTCGTTGATGGATGCAGGTGTTCCACTCAAAGCGCCGGTGGCCGGCGTGGCGATGGGACTCGTGATGGAAGGCAACAAGTACGCGATCCTGACCGACATCGCCGGTGCTGAAGATCACTACGGCGACATGGACTTCAAAGTCGCCGGCACGCGCAACGGCATCACGGCGTTGCAGATGGACATCAAGATCGGCGGCATCAACGCGCAGATCATGGCCGAGGCGCTCGAGCAGGCGAAGAAAGGCCGGCTCTACATTCTCGGCGCCATGGAGAAAACGCTTGCCGAGCCGCGGCCGGAAATTTCGGCTTTTGCGCCGCGCATCATTCAGATCAAGATCAACCCGGACAAGATTCGCGACGTGATTGGACCAGGCGGTAAAGTCATTCGTTCACTCGTCGAGGAGACCGGCGCGAAGATCGATGTGTCTGACGACGGCACCATCTCGATCGCGACTGCAAGCGGTGAAGCTGCTGACGCTGCGGTGAATCGCATTCGCGGTTTGACGGCTGAAGCTGAAGTGGGCCAAACGTATCTCGGCACTGTTTCCCGAATCGTCGACTTCGGCGCTTTCGTCGAAATCTTTCCTGGGACGGATGGTCTATTGCACATTTCGGAGATCGCCGATCGGCGCGTGAAAGACGTGCGCGACGAGCTCAAGGAAGGGCAGCAGATCCTGGTGAAGTGCATCGGCCGCGAGGGCAACAAGATCAAGCTTTCACGTAAAGCGGTCCTGCGCGACGAGAATCGCAAAGCGGAAGCTGCGAGTCAGAGCGAGGCCGAATAAGTCCGGCTCCTGTTCCCGTCCAGTTCTTAGACCATGAGTCTGAGAGCTGGACGGGTTTTCGTGTGCTGGTCTAAGAATTAGCCGGTTTTTCGCATGTTGCGAACGGCCTTTGTTTTGCAGCGTACAAACCACCTCGGAGTGTCATACGTGCGGGCGTAGGCAGTTTCTGCGCAAAACCATCCGTGTCGTTTTATACCCCCCGAGTCATATCCCTACGAGCCAAGGTAGCCCAGAAGCATCGTTAGAAAAATTGAGTTCAGTGCTGGAGTCTGCTGCGGATTAGTACTCTTTCTGTATCAAACAGTATGAACCTGCGTACCCCCAAAGGCCCTAGAATCACTCCCAGACGTAAGCGCGCCGTCCGTGCGTACACCGCTTTAGCGTTAATCCTAATTCTTTTTACCGCCGGGACCGTTCAGGCTGATTCGGTTCGAATCGACAAGGTGGTCCAAACGTTGAGCCGTCAGCAAGGTCCATCGGATCTCAGAATCGGCACGACGCAGGATTCCGTTGTCGGTCAGACGAAAACATCGACGCCGACTGGTGGACCACGCAATGATGGTCCAGCCAATCCCGCTTCCGGCGAGACTGCGAAAATCGACGGTATGTCATTGGTCCAGGATCCGCTGAAGCTCGGAGTTGAGATCGTCGAAGAAGCGGAAGTGGAAGGCACGATCTGCGATTGCGGCGAGATCCTGATTCCGGGTGGGGCGTTTCCCAAGTGGCCATTACTGTTTTTGGCTGCGGTGCCGCTGGTCTTCATCAACGACTGCGACGACTGCACCCAGACTCCGGAGTCAACGCCGACGCCAACTCCTCCGCCTCCGACACCAACACCGACACCGCAGGTTCCCGAACCGGCGTCGTTGCTGTTGTTTGGTACGGGCCTGGTGGCAGTGGGAGCAGGTTTGAGACGGCGACGGAGGAATAGAAACTCGTGAACTTCACTTTGAAAAACTTCAAGTTCGTCTTCGCTGTTTTGCTGGCGTTGTTGTTTATCGGCGCGTCTCCCACGTCGAATGTTTTTGCGAAGAAGAAAGCCAAGTACGGCACCATAAAAATTCTGACTACGCCGGGCGGTTTGTTGTTGACGATCGATGGACAACCGCGCGGCGAAACTCTGACGGACTACCGCTCTTTTGACCTCGAGCCGGGCACCCACAATGTCGTCGTCAAACTGCCGAATGGCAGTTTGTGGGCTCGGGAGATCGATGTGCCTGCCGGAAGGGTGAAATGCGTGGTGGTGAATTATCGCCCGTTGCCGCCACCGCCGAAGTCTCCGTGTCCGTTCCCGGTGAATGTTTCGGCGCCGAACAGTGTCGGCGAAGGTGAGATCATCACCTACGCTGCCGATGTCTCGTACGGCGGCGTTGCGAGCGATTTGAAATATAACTGGACCGTCAGCCCCGCGAGTGCCCGCATCATGAGTGGCGCCGGCTCGCCGACGATCACGGTCGATTCCACCGGTTTAGGTGGTCAACGCATCATCGCGACGCTGTCGGTCGACAACGGTTCGAAAGATCCGGCGTGCGCGCAAACTGCGCAGGCCGTGTCGGCAGTTGCTGCGGAGGAGAAGAAGATCCTCGTGGCGCGTGAGTTTGACGAGTGCCTCAACTGCACGTTCGACGATCAAAAAGCGCGTTTGGATAACCTCGCGGTCGAACTGCAAAACGATCCGACGATAATCGGTTACATCATCGCTTATGGCGGCCGCACCAGTCCGATCGGACAGGTCGAAATGCTGATGACTCGCGCGCGCAACTACCTGACCAACGAGCGAGCGATCGACGGCTCGCGTCTGGTTATCATCAATGGTGGCTTCCGCGAAGGCGATAGCGTTGAGCTTTGGCTCGTGCCCCGCGGCGCTGCAACACCACGTGCTACGCCGACGGTTCAGGCCGGTGAAGTAAAGCCTGTTGGCGCAACCCGCCGTCGACGCGGTTGAAACTCAATCAATCCTGAGTACAATGGGGTCGCTCTGCAAAAGGCGACCCCATTGTTTGTCCTTCCCCGTTTTGCCCCCTGACATAAGTTGAATCAAGGAGGATACCGTCATGGCTGAAGAAAACGGCGGCGGAGGCGGCAGTGCGGGCGTGGTCGCAGTGCTGGTTATTTTTGTGATCATAGTGCTGGTGGCGCTGTTCGTTTTTAGAGGGCGTTTATTTGGAGGCAATGGAAGGCAAGACATCGACGTAAACATTTCAGTACCGAGTAAGTAGAAGATCGATTTCGCTGGGCGCACAGAGACGCAAGGGTAGGCACCTTTGCGTCTTTCGCCTTTGCGGGATATATATGTTCAAACTATGTCTGCACCAAACATCGACACGATTGTTTCGCTCGCCAAGCGGCGAGGTTTCGTTTTCCCATCGTCGGAGATCTACGGCGGTCTCGGCAGCGCCTGGGACTATGGTCCACTCGGCGTAGAGCTCAGTAACAACATCAAGCAATCATGGTGGCGATGGCTGGTCTACGAGCGCGACGACATCGAAGGAATCGATTCTTCG
>DASUPR010000501.1:0-5386 GCA_036281015.1 Pyrinomonadaceae bacterium | reverse complement strand
GAAGAGCGGAAACAAGACGTGACCAGCCTGCTCAGGCAGGCCCAGGCGGGTGACCGCGCGGCGCTCGACGAGTTGTTGCCTGTCGTCTATCTCGAGTTGAAGCGGATCGCGGCGCGCCAGCTTGCGAGCGAACGTCCGGGACACACGCTGCAAGCGACCGCGCTCGTCAACGAAGCTTATTTGCGACTTGTGGACCAGCACTCCGTTGATTGGCGCAACCGCGCGCACTTCTTCTCCATCGCCGCCGAGACAATGCGCCGCGTTCTCGTCAATCACGCGATCAGCCGCCGTTCCGAGAAGCGTGGCGCGGGCGCAACCCTGTTGCCGCTCGACGAAGCCACCAGCTTCTCAAACCGGCGCGAGGTCGATCTGATCCTGCTCGACGAGGCACTCACACGCCTCGCCACGCTCGACAGCGTGCAGGCGCGCATCGTCGAGATGAAATTTTTCGCCGGCCTCTCGAACGAAGAAGTGGCCGAGGTTCTTTCAACGTCCGAATCAACCGTCAAACGCGAGTGGCGCAGCGCCAAAGCGTGGCTCGCGACGCAGTTAACTTGAATTCAGTCCCTCTCAGACTATGTCCCCCGAAACCTGGCAAGAGATAAAACGAATCTTCGACGCCGCGGTCGAGCTTACGCCGTCCGCGCAAAATGCTTTTCTCGACACGGCCTGTACCGACGCGACCGCGCGGCGCGAGGTCGAGCGCATGCTCGCTGCCGACCACGCGACTGTGTTGGACCACTCGCCGCTTGCGACACACTCGTTCGCTCAAGGCGCACGCCTCGAAGGCCGGCGCATCGGGCGTTATCGCATCGTGAGTGAAGTCGGACGCGGCGGTATGGGCGCGGTCTTCGCCGCGGTGCGAGACGACGGTGAGTTCGAACAGAAGGTGGCCGTCAAAGTTATCTTGAGCGGCCTCAACACAGACACGATCGCGCGACGCTTCCGCAACGAGCGGCAGATACTCGCGTCGCTCGAGCACCAGAACATCGCGCGCCTCCTCGACGGAGGGATGAGCGACGACGGCTTGCCGTTTTACGTGATGGAGTTCATTGAAGGTGAGCCCATTGACGAGTATTGCAGCGCGCGCGACCTCGGTCTTCATGCGCGGCTCGATCTATTCCGCCAGGTCTGCGCCGCTGTTTCGTACGCGCACCGGCGGCTCATCGTGCATCGCGACATCAAGCCGTCGAACATTCTCGTCACGCCGGCGGGTGAGGTGAAACTGCTCGACTTCGGCATCGCGAAGGTTGTCTCGCAGACAAACGATGGTGAGCGCGGTACGGCCACACAACTCGGTTTGATGACGCCAGCGTACGCGAGCCCCGAACAGTTTCGCGGCGAACAGGTCACGACCGCGACGGATATCTATAGTCTCGGCGTCGTGCTCTATCGATTGCTTACCGGCCAGTTACCTTACAACTTGAACGGTCTGCGGCTCGATCAAATGCTGCGTCTCGTTTGCGACACCGAGCCGCCGCGTCCGAGTCACGCGCTTGCGGATACGGAAATCAAGACTCGTCCGATGGACGACTCTCAAGAGACTCGTACTTCGCCATCAGCGATCCGCAACCCGCAATCGTTGAAGGGCGATCTCGACAACATCGTCCTGAAGGCGCTGAAAAAAGAGCCGGACCGGAGATACGAATCAGTCGAACAATTCTCGGAAGACATTCGTCGTTACCTGGAAGAACTGCCAGTCTCTGCGCGTCCCGACACCTTCTCGTATCGCACTTCAAAATTCCTCAAACGTAACCGCGTGGCAGTCATCGCTGCTTCGCTCGTCTTCGTCGCGCTGATCGCGGGCATCGTGGGCACGACTTACCAGGCGCGCGCGGCGCGGCGTGAACGCGAACGTGCCGAGAAGAGATTCGAGCAGGTGCGCAAACTCGCGAACAACGTCGTGTTCAAGTATCACGACGCCATCGCCGATCTACCCGGCGCTACAGCCACGCGCGAGATGCTGGTGAAAGACGCCCTCGAATATCTCGACAACCTGTCGCAGGACGCGCAGGACAACCCCGACCTCGCGCAGGAGCTCGCGCTCACGTATCTCAAAATCGGAAACGTGCAGGGCGAGACCTACCGCGCCAACCTCGGGGATTCCACCGGCGCGCTTGTGAGCTACGGCAAGAGCGTCGAGATTCTCGAAAGCCTCGTGCGCAAGGACGACAAGAACGCAACGCTCCTCAACAATCTCCGGGTGGCCGCGCAGCAGAAAGCTTATTTGCTGGTCAGGCTGCAACAGTGGAAAGAGGCCGAGGAGATGGGCCAACGAACGGTCGATATCAGCCGCCGGCTCGTTTCGCTCGATCCTGCCAACCTGGACCACCGCAACGCGCTCGCTCGCAGTTATCAGGTCAAAGGCGACACGATGGAGTTTGCAGGTGGCGACGAGGAAGTCATCAAGTGGTACCGGCTGTCAGCGGAAGAGGCGCAGGCCGCGCTCGCAAAGAATCCTACCGGCGAGACGATTCGACGCGTGATGGCCGCCAACCTTCAGCGTCTCGGCACGCGGCTCGAATATCGCGCCGACACGTTACGCGAAATGGGAACACCTGACGCGGAGATCGCGACCTTCTACGTCGAGGCCGAGTCGTTGCATCGGCGCTCGTTCGACCTGAGTGCAGGTTTGCGGAACGAGTTTCCGCAGACGGAGGTCTACCGCCGCTTCGTTGCGGCCACCAGCATCAATCTCGGCACGGCGATGGCCCGCGTCGGCAAGGGAGAAGAGGGAATACCCTACATCCTGCGCGCGCTCGAAATCCTGCGCGCGATCTCCGAACAGGATCCCAAGAACAACGAGGCCAAGCGCGACGTTGCCGAGCTGTGGCAGTACATGGCTTTCGCGCGCGACGCGATGGGCCAGAACGCGGAAGCCGTGAAGGCCAATCTCGAATCGCTGAGGATTCTCGAAGAGATTACGACGAACGATCCGTCCAACTTCGAGTTTTTGAAACAAACGCACCTCACCTACAACAAGACCGGCGACATCTTTCTAAGGCAAGGCAAACTCACCGAAGCGCTCGCTTACTACCGCAAAGGAATGGATTACGTCGCGCAGATGTCCAAGCTCAACGACAACTCCCAGATCGCAGTCCTGCGCAGCGAATCGAACCGCAAAGTCGGCGAAGCCCAACTCGCCATCGCCGCCGCGACCAAAGACCCCACCGCCCTCTCCGACTCACGTTCACACCTGCTGAAAGCGCAGGAAGATCTCCTGAACCTGCAACGCAGAAACGAACTGGGCAAGAACTACGAACACAAACTGACCCTGATCTCCGACGAGCTCGAAAAGACCACACAGCCGGCCAACGATTGACACATGTCCCGGGGAAGGACTAGGTTACAACGAGTTCGTAACCAGTATTCCGCTTCTCACGGAAACGACGGGATATCGTCCTCAGCGCCACTTACCAAGTCCAGCCGACGCTGTATGGAACGATAGCCCTGATTCTCATTGGCAGTCTTACGACGGGATTGAGCCTGCTCATGCGCTAGACTCGCCAACAAATAACTCACGAGGGAATTATGAAAACCTCAGCCCTCCGCTTTGTTACTGCTCCGGAAATAGTCAAAGTTACCGCGGCTCGATGAAGGCATACTTCGGAAGTGTTTTGTTATTCAGGTCTTCGAAGAAAGTAGTCGGAAGAGCGCCAAGCCTCGTTCCCAAAGGATGCACGGCATTCTTCGGATGGGCCATCGGGAGCGGATCGGGATTCGGTCCCCAGTCACTGTCGTCATAGGTCGCGAGGTTCACGTTGTCTTTGCTCTTGCCCTTTGAATAGACGTAGGGCGAGATCATCGTGGTGATCGAATAGTCGTGAAAATAGACTTTCCAGTTCGGCGGTGAGCCACTCGCGGAGTCTGGGAATGCAGCGTCGAGCTGGCTAAAGACACTCGGCAGCGTGACGATCCGGTCCGTCACGTACTGCGCATCATCAATCAAGCTAAAGCTGTGACCATCGAGTTTCTGGTGGACCGCGGGAGCCGCGCAATTTGCAAACGCCCTGTTCGTGAAGGTCTGTGTTGGAACGGATGCGAACCACTGATCGCAAACTGCGAAGTGGTGCGCCAACCACGCGGTCACCGGAACCTGTGCCGGCGTCAGGTAGTTCATCACGTCCGGGTAATTGTCGGGTGGAACCTTGTGCAGACTTAACGGTTCAGTTATGTGCGCGTAGTTCAGCGTAAAGCCCTGCATCAGCGTACTCGAATCGGATGGCGGCCACGTGCTGTACGGGTTTTGAGTTGGAACCGAGTTTCCGCCGGCAATCTGTTGGGCCATGTCCTTAAAGAGTTCGCCGGGGTCATAGAGCGGAACTGCTGTTCCCGGGTAGACAGCCCCGGTCTTACCGTCGGTGGTCGTCTTTTGATTCATCACCGTGATGGGTTTGCCGTCCTTTTCAACCGGGGGATTCGTCTCGTTGCCGGTTAGACCATTCAGGTTGGCCTGGTTCGGTGGCGCTTTGTCGTATGGCGGTTGGTTGCTCGGATTGTAGAGCCAACCCAGTATGTTGTCGTAGGAACGGTTCTCGAGCATGACAACGATGATGTTCGTGATAGTCGGTCCGCTGGATGAGGACATGGTGAACGTTTCCTTTCGGTGAAGAACTTCGAGATGTTAATTCCAGAACCCGCCTAACGTGATTCTCACCGCCTGGGCCACCAACGATTGCCCAGGAGGCGGTATCGTGGGATTCTGATCGCATACGTCGTCGTAGGGAAATGCATACGCGAGACCATTCTTGTTCCAGGTGTGGAACGCCATCGCCCACGCGTTGAACGTGCCACCCTCCGGATAGAACGTGGACGCTGATTGTGCGCACGTCCCGTCGTTAAGCGAAGTGGTTACCGAACCATCAGGGCTGACCACAATACCACGATTGAACGCGGCTGCCAGATTCTTGCCGGCGTTCATTTGCGCCGTGCCGCCAGTTGCCAATGAATTGGCGCATTGCCAGATGTCGTTGCTCGTAATCAGGTTCGAACTCGATCCCGTCAGGTAAAAGCCGAGCGCCGGCGGATTATCAGAGTTGAGAGCTTGGGCCAAGTCCGCCATGGTCTGAAAACTGCCCTGATAGAACGCGAGACTGCCGGTGGGATAATCAGCCGGCGTAGTTATGTTGGCGCCCTGGACCGGGAAGACCACACCGGTGTAAGACCCGGTAGACACATCGGTCACCACGATTGGCTCAGCAGAAACTCCCTCTTCGTAGAGTTATTGGTCTTACATCAAAGTCCTTGAAGCCGCTGCGCAACTACTACCTGGCTCCCAGCTCACATCCGGCGGCGGAGCCGCGGAGAGCAGGCTTTGAGGTGAGCCATCTAATGCTTGGCGTGGCGAAGTCGTTAAATCAGCACGCGGTTGTGTGCGTTTTTTGAA
>DASUPR010000500.1:0-5258 GCA_036281015.1 Pyrinomonadaceae bacterium | reverse complement strand
TGGGCCATGAGCCAGAGCGCGAAGTTCTGATTCTGACTTACTGCGGCGCAGCAGTGCCGACGCTCTTGATGATCTTGTCGCGGAAGGCGCGGGCTTCGGTTTTGACCGTGGCTTCGTTGAGGGTTAAGAGGCGGCGATCGCGCATGACTAGGCGGCCGTTGATGATGACGGTCTCGACGTCCGAGGCTTTGGTGGCGTATACGAGATCGGAGTAGATGTTGTAGGCCGGAATCTGATTGAGCGTGTCGCGGTTGATGATCAGAAGATCCGCACGCTTCCCAACCTCCAGCGAGCCAATCTCCTTTTCCAGGTGCAACGCCTGCGCACCGCGAATCGTCGCGAACTCGAACGCCTGCTGCGCCGAGATCACTTTCGGATCGCCCGTGAACACTTTGTGCAGCTTCGCGACCGTGTCCATTTCTTCCCACATATTGAGGTCGTTGTTTGAAGCCGCGCCGTCAGTTCCCAAACCCAGCAACACGCCGTCCTTCAACATCTGCGGCACAGGCGCCACGCCCGCTGCGAGTTTCATGTTCGACTGCGGATTGTGAACGACACCAACCCCACGCCGCTGCAGGATCGCGACATCGCCGTCCTGCGGCCACACCATGTGCGCGGCAATAACACGCTCATTCAGAAAGCCGATGCGATCGAGATAAGCGACCGGACTCAAGCCCTTCGCCTTCACCATGTCGTCAACTTCACGCTTCGTTTCCGCAATGTGCGTGACGATCGGCGCACCCGTGCGATCGGAAAACGCACGCGCGGCTTTCAAATGCTCTTCCGAAACGGTGTACGGCGCATGCGGCGCAATCGCCGCGGTGATCAGTTCGTGACCTTTCCAACGCGCGATAAAGCGTTCAACGTAAGCCATCGCTTCCGCATTGGTCTTATTGTCCGCCACCGGAAAGTCGATCACCGTTTCGCCGAGCACACCGCGAACACCCGCCTTCGCAGTTTCATCGGCGATCGCGTCTTCGAAGTAATACATGTCGCAGTAGGTCGTCGTCCCACCACGAATCATCTCCGCCAAACCGAGCCGCGTGCCCACACGAACAAACTCTTCCGTCACGTTCTTCGCTTCCGCGGGGAAGATGTACTTCGTCAACCAATCCTGCAAATCCAGGTCATCAGCCAAACCGCGAAACAGCACCATCGGAATGTGCGTGTGGCCATTGATCAACCCCGGCGTCAGCACTTTCCCAACCGCACTCACTCGCTGCCGCGACGTATAAGCGCGCTCAATCTCAGCCCGCGGCCCAATCGCAACGATGCGCCCACCAGACACCGCGATCCCACCGTCGTCGATGACGCGCCGCGTCTGGTCCATCGTAACGATCGTGCCGCCCAGTACGAGTAAATCGACCGCGCGCCGCCGACCCTGCGCGTCGACGTCTGAAAGTGGGTTAGCTATCATGGCTATCAACGTAATGAAAATAAGCAAACGCTTTGGCATAGATTAACTGGTCTTCTTCAAGAAGCGCGCATCAAACGCGCGCGGCAGCAGGTCGGCGATATGAAAAATCTCGCTCTTCCCTTCAAGGTTGGCAAACACGATCGTCGCGCCCCGCGCAAACTCCCAAATGATCTGACGACAAGTCCCACACGGCGGCGTTAACGTCTCCGTATCGGCCACGACTGCAAGCTCGGTAAAATCTCGCTCACCTTCCGACAACGCCTTCCAGATCGCAACGCGCTCGGCGCAAACAGTCAGACCATAACTCGCACTCTCAACATTGCACCCGGTATAAACTTTTCCACTCGCGGTTCTCACCGCGGCCCCAACAAGAAAATTCGAGAACGGCGCCACTGAATGCTCGCGCGCCTCCTTCGCCGCCTCAATCAGCGGCTGTAAGTCTTCGCTCAAAGTTGACCTCCAACAGAAGTTAAAGCGCTGGCCAGCCTCTCGCGAATTTTTCCGCTCAGCAAATCAATGCTCACCAGGTTATGGCCACCTTCAGGAATGATTACGTCAGCGTGACGCTTCGAGGGCTCGACAAACTGCATGTGCATCGGCCGTACCGTCGCGATGTATTGTTCGATCACAGACTCGATCGTGCGCCCGCGTTCCGCCAGATCGCGCCGCAAACGGCGAATGAAACGAATGTCGTCCGGCGTATCGACAAACACCTTGATATCCATCTGTTCCAGCAGACGCGGATCGGCGTAGATCAAAATGCCCTCGACGATCACGATCGGCTTCGGCTCGACGTGCCGCGTTTCATTCATCCGCGTGTGCGTTTTGAAGTCGTAAAGCGGCAACTCAACGGCCTCGCCCGCTTTCAAACGGCGCACGTGATTCACGAGCAGATCGTTGTCGAGCGCATCAGGATGATCGAAATTGGCGATGTGACGATAGTCGAGCGGAAGATCGGTGAGGTTTCGGTAGTAAGAGTCCTGCTGAATAAAAACTACTTCGTTCGCGCTGACCGATTCAAGAATGCGATTCGCAACAGTTGTTTTCCCCGAGCCCGTGCCACCACAAATGCCGATGATTAAACTCACGATTCACCTACACCACCCGACTATGAATTCGACCCACAACTTTCTGTAGTAACAACGCAAACACGTCGCGCACACGATTACCGGTTGCCATCACTTCTTCATGATTGATCGGCTGATCACTGATTCCCGCGGCCATGTTAGTGATACACGAGATGCCGAGCACCTCGAGGTCCATGTGACGCGCAACAATCGCTTCCGGAACCGTACTCATGCCAACCGCATCAGCTCCGAGGTTTCGCAATAGATGAATCTCAGACGGCGTCTCGTAACTTGGACCAGACAACGCGCCGTAGATCCCGCGCCGGAGTTCAACGCCAATCGCTTTCGCTTCCTCGATCACAATCTCCTGCAACTCAGCCGAATAAACGGCCGACATGTCGGGAAACCGCGGTCCGAAACGTTCGTCGTTTGGACCACGCAACGGATTGTCGCCCATCAGATTCAGGTGATCGCTGATCACCATCAGCCCGCCCTGGTTCAGTTGCACGTTGATGCCGCCGGACGCGTTTGTCAGTATCAGCGTCTTTACACCAACGACTTTGAAGGTGCGAATCGGAAAAGTGACTTGTTCGAGCGAGTAGCCTTCGTAGTAATGAACCCGGCCCTGCATCGCCATGACCGGAATCTCGTCGATCTTGCCGATCACGAGCCGGCCCGCGTGCCCTTGTGCGGTTGAACGCGCAAAGCCCGGAATCTCTTCGTAAGGGATGCCGACCGCTTCGTCGAATTCATCCGCAAATCCGCCCAGACCGCTACCGAGCACAATCGCGATCCGTGGTTCCAGTTTCGTGCGCGAACGAATTATTCGCGCGGCATGCTCAGCTTGTTCGTAAAGACCGGTGCCTGCCACTCCCTCAGCCATGACCATCTGCTACTTCTCTTTCTGATAAGGAACTCCCAATGCCCGCGGGGGACGCGACGATCCAATAAAGCCCGCCAACACCACGATGGTCAAGACGTAAGGCACCATTTGAATGAATTGCACCGGAATGTCTTCACCTGAAGGTAACTTTACCGCGCCTTGCATCTGAATCGAAACCGCCTCGGTAAAACCAAACAGCAAACACGCAAGCATCGTCTGCACCGGACGCCACTTACCGAAGATCAACGCCGCGAGCGCGATGAACCCACGCCCTGCGGTCATGTTTCTGGTGAACAATGATGACTGTCCGATCGATAAGTACGCGCCGCCGAGACCCGCGAGAACGCCCGCGAGCAATACGCCCGAGTATCTCAACCTGCTCACACTTACACCCGCAGCATCAGCAGCTTCGGGCTTCTCGCCAACAGATCGCAAGCGCAAGCCGAACGGAGTCTTGTAAACCACGTACCAGATCACGGCGACCAACACGAGAATCGCGATCGCGATCACGGCCGGTGACTGCGGCAGCAAATGATCCTTGGGAATCTGCGGTGTCGAACCCGAAGAAAGAAAGAACGCGCCACTGAGAAAACCCGGTATCCCGATCATCAGGATGTTGATGGCCGCGCCGCTGACAACCTGGTCCGCTTTGAACTTAATACAAGTCACCGCATAAATCGCGGCGATAAAGAGTCCGGCCATCACTCCGGCCAGCAAACCGATCCACGGACTGGCGTTGCCCATTCCCAGTTTCGTGTCAGCCGCGTAGGTAACAGCCGCAGCGCTGAAAGCGCCCGCAAGCATCTTCCCTTCAAGCGCGATGTTGATGACGCCCGAACGTTCGGAAAAGAGTCCGCCGAGTGCGGCGAGCACGAGCGGCGTCGCGAGTCTGATTGTCGAAGCGATTAAAGAAAGTGTGAAGACGTCTCTCATTCAGTTGACCCTCAAGCGTTGCGCGGATCCGGCTCTGCCCACCAGCCATTTGAAAAAAGATTCCGCGGCAACAAAAAGGATGATGATTCCCTGCAACACCTGCACTATGTCTTTCGTCACGTGCTCGGAAAAGCCGTCGACGTAGATGCCGCCGTGCTGCAACATCGCAAACAGCAACGCCGCGAAGATCACACCGACCGGATGATTGCGTCCGAGCAGGGCGACGGCGATGCCCGTGAATCCGTAGTTATCTGAGAAACCGTCGTAATAACGATAACGATAACCGAGCACTTCGTTGATGCCGACCATACCCGCGAGCGCGCCCGAAACAGCCATCGCCAGGATGATCTGCTTGCGAATCGAGATGCCGCCGTACTCAGCAGCGGTAGGATTGCTGCCGGTCGCGCGTATTTCGTAGCCCCACTTCGTGCGCCACAAAAACAGGTAGACCAACAAACAGCAAAGCAGCGCCAGCAGGAAAGCGACGTTCAGCGGGATGCGTTCCGGAAAGCCCGGAACAAAAGCGCCAAGACGAGCAATGTGAGCGCCCTCGCCGATCGTCGCGGTTTGCAGGATCGGATCGCCGGGAACTTTGTAGTGATACTGGGTGAAATAACTGACGAGAGCGACCGCGATGAAGTTCAACATGATCGTGTTGATGACTTCGTGCGATCCGAAACGCGCCTTCAGCACGCCGGGAATCGCGCCCCACAGAGCGCCGACGAGTATGGCCGCGGCGAAGCACAGCGGCACGAGGATCCACGCGGAGCGGTTCGCGAAGGTGATTCCGACCCACGCCGTCGCGAAAGCGGCGATGTAGAGTTGTCCCTCGGCGCCGATGTTGAATAGACCACAGCGAAAGCCGACGAGGACCGCCAGGCCGGTAAAGATCAAAGGGGTCGCGTGAAAGAGCGTGTAGCCGATGCCGTCGGGCCAGGAGAGCGCGCTTCCCAACAAC
>DASUPR010000499.1:0-2314 GCA_036281015.1 Pyrinomonadaceae bacterium | reverse complement strand
GGCCGATGGGCGGATCGCCGGCGTGTGCGCCATCGTGTTCGTATAGGGCGGCGCAAATCGTCGCTTCAGTCGGCCCATAGCCGTTAATGAATCGTCTTCCATGCGACCAACGCGTCGCGATTTCCGCCGGACACCGCTCGCCGGCTGAGATCACTGTCTCAAGCCCCGGCCATTCGTCCGGCGATAAAACTGCGAGCATGGACGGCGGCAAAGTCGCAATCGTAACTTTCTGTTGTTGCGCATGCTCAACGAGTCGCCTGCCCGACAACAATGTTTCGCGACTTACCAGGCAGAGACGAGCGCCGATCGTGAGTGCAGTGAAGATCTCCTGCACTGAGCTGTCGAAACCTAAAGAAGCAAACTGCAACACGCAGCTATTGGGACTAATGGCGAAGTACTGAGCCATGGCCGTCACCACGTTGCAAACGCCGCGGTGCGCGATCACCACTCCCTTCGGAGCACCGGTCGAGCCCGACGTGTAGATCACATAGGCAGCGTTGTCGCCATTGGTGCAGCACTCGGGGTTGCGATCGGAGTGGTTCGAGATCTCATCCTCTTCGTCATCCAGACAGATGACTCGTACACTGTGCGACAAGTGCAGTCGCGTAGCGAGGCGCCGCTCGGTCACCAACACGGAAATTTGCGCGTCATCAAGCATGTAGACCAGACGCGCAGTAGGAGACGCCGGATCGATTGGAACGTACGCGCCGCCCGTCTTGAGAATGGCGAGCAGCGCAACGATCATTTCCGGCGAACGCTCCAGCACCAACCCGACGAACGACTCTGGTCCAACGCCCATCGCAATCAAGTGGTGTGCTAACCTGTTGGCCCGCTGGTTTAGTTCCTCGTAAGTCACTCGACGTTCTGCGAACACGATGGCAATCGCTTCAGGAGTACGCGCGGCCTGCTGCTCAAAGATCTGGTGCAAACAGACTTCCTCAATTAACTCTTTCCCGGTGTCGTTCCACTCAACCAGTAACTGTCGCAACTCGGCTGCGGTCAACAGCGGCAACGTGCTAATCGGCCGGTCGGGGTTATACGCCACGCCTGCAAGCAATACTTTCAAATGCTCGGCTGTTGATCGGATTGTAGAGGCGTCGAACAGGTCTGTGTTGTAAACGAGCGAGAGATGAAGCTGCCCGCGGTCTTCGGTCACGTCGAGAGCGAGATCAAACTGCGCCTGCGCTGTCTTTACGTCGACCGGCCGAATGAGAAGTTCAGATGGTTGCGAAGCAGCCTCCGGTGTGTTCTGAAGAGCGAACATCACTTGAAAAAGCGGATTCCGGCCCGGGTCTCTAACCGGACTCAATTTTTCAACGAGCATCTCGAAGGGCACGTCCTGATGCGCGTAAGCGCCAAGCGAAACTTCGCGCACGCGCGCCAGCAATTCGCGGAACGCCGGGTCGCCTGAAAGATCGATGCGCAATGGCAGCGTGTTGACGAAGAAACCAATCAGCGGCTCGAGTTCCCTGCGATTGCGGTTTGCCACCGGAGTGCCGACCACGATGTCAGTCTCAGCAGTGTAACGGTAAAGCAGCACATAAAACGCCGCGAGGAGCGTCATAAAAAGAGTTGCATCTTCACGGCGACTCAACTCAATCAAACGCGCTGACAAATCACGCGAAAGCGAAAACGATTCCCTCGCACCGTTGAAGGTTTGGACTGTGGGTCGCGGGCGATCTGTCGGTAACTCCAGCGACGGCGGCGCGCCCGCAAGCTGTTTTAACCAGTATTCCAACTGCTGGTCCAATACTTCGCCGCGTAGCCACTCGCGCTGCCACTCGGCAAAATCAGCGTACTGGATCGACAACTCCGGCAAAGGCGAACTCCTGCCGGCCGCACTTGCTTCGTAAAGCACACTCAACTCGTTCATGAATACCGTTTGTGACCATCCGTCGCTGACGATGTGATGCATTGTCACCAACAGCAAATGATCATTGGTCCACAACCGCATCAGCACGCCGCGGATCAGCGGTCCACGTACGAGATCAAATGGCTGTTGCGCTTCTTCGCTCGCCAACCGCTCCGCTTCCAGTTCCCTTACTGATAGCGGCAACGAACTCAAATCGTTCACGACCAGGTTCAGATCTCCCTCGAAGGCGATGAGCTGCGCGGGTTGCTGGTCCAACACGTCGAAAGTGGTGCGCAAGATCTCGTGCCGGCGGACGATTTCGTTGAGAGCCCATTGCAGAGCATCCACGTCAAGTCGCCCTGACAGCCGTACAGCAAGCGGCATGTTATAGGCAGCGCTCGCCGGGTCCATCTGATGCAGGAACCACAAACGCTGTTGTGCGAATGAAAGCGGAAAGACGAA
>DASUPR010000498.1:0-6994 GCA_036281015.1 Pyrinomonadaceae bacterium | reverse complement strand
ATACTGCGGCACACAGCACCAACGATACGAGCGCAGCTAAAAGCGCCCTAGTTGCGAGTCTCATCGCATTCCTCCTGCGAAATGAGTAATAAGAATTCGATGTAATAGTGCCGCCGTACCAACAAGTACGAAAACACCTTGCCGCACCGGAGGCTCCAACTACACTTGTCAAAAACTTTAACCGCTTGGACCACTAGGCCCAGCGGCGACGCTCGGACTGCGATGCAAACAGAATACTTCGGCCTTTCTCGCAGTACTCCATCTTCACTAATACGCTATACCGAGTGGCTACTTACCTGGTTCACTTCTTATAGAAAATGAACTACCCCTTGTCAATGACTTCGTCCCTCAAACCTGTCGCGCAAATATTGAGAAATCTTAACGCTGGTCCGAGTCGTAAATCCTGCCAGACCATACTCTACCTTAAATCGGAAATCAAGCCTTTTTCACTACTTAGCGCATATCAGTTTATGTTTTTTCGGTCACGCATAGATGCCTCTCATACGTGTGTCATAGGCCACGCGGTCTATCGCTAACATGTACGCTGCAGTCCTCGTGTCGACCGAGTGCGCATCGGCATAACGACACAGATCATTGAAGCTCGCGACCATCTTGTGCTCGAGTCTTTCGTTCACTACATCCTCGGGCCAGAAGTACCCCATGCGGTCCTGAACCCACTCGAAGTAAGACACTGTCACACCACCCGCGTTCGCAAGGATGTCAGGGACCACGAAGATGCCTTTTTGGTGAAGTATTTCATCTGCTGAAGCCGTTGTCGGTCCATTCGCGCCCTCAGCGAGCACCTTGCACTTAAGGTTGTCGGCGTTCTGCGAAGTGATCTGGTTCTCAGTCGCGGCCGGCACCAGCACATCGCAATCGAGCTCCAGCAACTCCTGATTGTTGACAAACTCCACACCTTCATAGCCTTCAAACGAGCGCGTGTCCCGCAAGTACTTCAATGCTTCGGGGATGTCGATGCCTTTCGGGTTATAAATTCCGCCGTGAATGTCCGATATCGCTACAACCTTGTAGCCCGCCTCGTGCATGAGTTGCGCGCCGATGCCGCCCACATTTCCTGAGCCTTGAACCACTACACGCGTCTCGCTCGGCCGCATCTTGAATCGTTTGATCGCTTCGTTGACAACAAACAGTATGCCGCGGCCGGTTGCCTCACGACGGCCTGACGATCCGCCGAGATCGATCGGCTTGCCGGTCACGACCGCCGTCACTGTGTGGCGCGCGTGCATCGAGTAGGTGTCCATGATCCACGCCATGGTCTGCTCGTTCGTGTTCATGTCCGGCGCCGGCACGTCCTTTTCCGGCCCGATGAAGTCGAGCAACTCGGCTGCGTAGCGGCGAGTCATGCGCTCCAGCTCACCTGTGGACATCTGTTGCGGGTCGCAAATGATTCCGCCTTTCGCGCCGCCAAACGGCACGTTGACGACCGCGCACTTCCAGGTCATCCACGCCGCGAGCGCGCGCACTTCGTCGAGACTGACGTCAGGCGCGTAACGAATGCCGCCCTTTGCTGGTCCACGGGCGAAGTTGTGTTGCACGCGATAACCTTCGAAGACCTGAATCCGCCCCGAGTCCATGCGCGTCGGGATGTAGACCTTCAACTCACGGTTGGGAACTCTCAACACCGCGTACAGATCGGGATCGAGGTTCAATAGCTGCGCCGCGCGATCGAAGCGCGACATCATCGACTCAAACGGGTTCTCTTCCTTTATCTCGCGAATATCATCTACGTAGGTTGTGCTATACATGCTACCCATAACGCCCTCTCGAAATTGTGAAGTCTACTTATCTCGAATCACCGCGCTTGATACTAATCGGCAACACTTCGTTCATCGAACCACTGCGAAAGCCTTGCAGATCCAACGTGACATACTTGAACCCGAGCTCACGAAAACGCGCCGCGAGTTGCTCGACTACTTCTTTCTTCAACACGCGGTCCATCTCAGCCGGAGAAATCTCGAGCCGTACCAACGTGTCGTGATGCCTCACTCTGAACTCTTTAAATCCAAACTCTCTCATGATCTCTTCGCCATGATCGACCTTGCTCAATCGCTCGATCGTGACTGTAGTTCCATACGCGATGCGCGACGAGAGACACGGGCTGGCCGGTTTGTCCCACGTCGGCAACCCCACGCGCTGGCTCAACTCGCGCACTTCGCTCTTGCTCATACCGACGTCGATCAGTGGACTACGCACGGCGTGTTGCTTTGCGGCCTGGCGCCCGGGGCGGTAGTCGTCGATGTCGTCGGTGGTTGAACCGTCGACGATGCACTCGATACCGCGGCTCGCCGCGATCGCTTCGAGTTTGCCGTAGAGTTCGTCCTTGCAGAAGTAACAGCGGTCCGCGTTGTTTGCGCGGTAACTCGGGTTCTCCAACTCTTCGGTTTGAATTATTTCGTGATGAAAACCGAACTCGTTGACGACGCGCTCCATTTCCGCGCGCTGGTACGAAGGCAAACTCGCCGACTCGCCGGTGATACAGGTCGCCCGTGGTCCGAGTTCGGCATTCGCGACATAAGCAACGTAGCTGCTGTCGACGCCACCTGAATACGCGACGATCACCGAACCGAGCGCACGAAAAATCTCTCGCAGCTTCTGTTCTTTGAGAGTTGCACACTGGTGACTCTCGTCTTTGTGCAGGAGATTTTGCATTGAGTGGCCGCATGTTAGCTCATGCGCGAACGGCAAGGCAAACACCTGATTGTGCATCGCTACGTATCGGCTACAGGTCGCCGGCGAGTTCGCCTCACGCACAACGCCGAAGGCGTAAGCGAGTTCGGGCCAAGAAACAAAACGCCGAAGGCGTTAGCGAGTTCGGGCCCAAGAAACAAAACGCCGAAGGCGTTAGCGAGTTCGGGCCCAAGAAACAAAACGCCGAAGGCGTTAGCAAGTTCAAGCCCAGGGTTGCTTCAACCCTGGGTCTTCTTTCGAAGAGAGTGCAAACGCTGAAAGCGTTGGCGCTCTTTATGCCTTTTTGGCGACTGACAGAAATGCTAGTATCAGAGCCTCCCCGGACCTGGTTTTAGATGCGCACATCAGCTTGGAACAAATTCCTCCTGACGGCGAGTTGCATTCTGCTGCTGGCGTTGAGCGCTGCTGCGCCTGTCAACGCACAGATCGAGCAGGATTTCGGCGAGGACGCGAGCGATCCCGTGCGCTTGTTCGAACGCGGACAGAACGCGCACGCACGCAGCCAATTCGAACAAGCACTCGCCTTCTACGAACAAGCACTGAAAGTCCGTCCCGACTTCCCCGAAGCTCAGTTCCAACGCGGCAACGCACTCATGTCACTCGCCAGATACGACGAAGCCGAGAAGGCTCTGCGCGCCGCGATCTCTTTGAAGAAAAACTGGTCGATGCCCTACACCGCACTCGGCGCGCTGATGATGCATCGCAATCGTGACGCAGAAGCCGAACCGTTGTTTCGTCAGGCGCTCACGATCGACAAGGAGGACGCCGTCGCGTTGCGCATGCTCGCCGATATTCGCGTACGCGCCGGCGACGCCAGGGAAGCACTCGATCTCGCCAAACGCGCAACCGCAATTGTCGACGCGCCGGCTGCTGCATGGATCGCACTCGCACTCGCGCAAAAAGCAAGCGGTGACAAGACCGCAGCAAAAGCTACTCTCGACCAGGTACTACAGGACGAGCCTCAGAACATCGCGGCACTAGTTGACCGCGCAGATCTGTTGGCTGACGAAAAACAGTTTGACGCCGCGCTCGAAGATCTAAAAGCAGCAGCGAAAGTTAAACCCGGCGACAAAGCGATCGCGTCGCGTCTCGCAACCACGTATCAAAAAGCCGGCAAACCGGACGAAGCTTTGGCGGTGGCGAAAGCCGCGGGCTTACCTATTCCAAAACCAGCTAACCCCGACGGCGTCGTGGGCACACCCGAAGAAATCGAAGCCGCAAACAGCGCGGACCCAACAGTCTCTCGCAAGGCGCTCGAAAAACTACTTGAAACGAACCCTCGCAACGCGATGCTGCTGGCCCGTCTGGGCGCCTCATACCGTACAGACAACCCCGCACGATCACTCGAATACTATCGTCAGGCAGCGGAGATCAAACCCGACTCGGCGGAGTACGCAATCGGTTACGCCTCCGCTCTCGTGCAAGCTCGTCGCTTCACAGACGCGGCAACGATCCTGAAGCAAGTCGTGCGTTTAGATCCGCAAAACTACGCAGCGCACGCGAACCTCGCGACAGCGTTGTACGAGTCGAAGCGTTACGCCGAAGCGGTACCGGAGTATGAGTGGATTCTGGCGGCTAAACCGGAAATCGTGGTGGCCCATTATTTCATTGCCACCGCGCATGATTATCTTGGAGAATACCCGCAAGCACTCGCGTCGTATGAGAAGTTTCTGACTGTCGCCGACGCCAGCACGAATCAACTCGAGATCGATAAAGTCAAACTGCGTTTGCCGAGCCTGCGCCGGCAAATTCAACTAGGAGAGGGCGCAAAGAAAAAGCCCTGAACGCATGTCGTTGGAATTACAGCGCACGTTTATCTTAACAACCACGGTCTTGCTGCTGGCGTTTGTTTATCTTCCGTCTGTCAGTGCGCAAAGCGAGCGGCCACAACCGCAAGCGACGCCACTCCCTGCGCCGCCACCGCTCAAGGTGATCACCAAAGAAGAGCGGGCGCAACTCGAGCAAACAAGAAATCCAAAGGATCGTCTGAAACTGACTATCGAGCTCGCCGTCGCGCATCTCACGCGTGCCGAACAACTGACAATGCAAACCGAATTCGAGAAAGCGCAGGAAGAAGTCGGCATGTATCACGCGCTGATTGAAAACTCGCTCGAAGTTTTGGGCGCGCTCAAACACGACAGTGGTAAGACCCGCGATCTTTATAAACGGCTGGAGCTGGCGCTCCGCGCTCATGGTCCACGTTTGACTGCCATGCGCCGCATCACACCGCTCGAATTCGCAGTCTGGATCAAAAAGGTGGAAGACTTTGCCCGCGACGGACGGACAGAAGCATTGAACTCGTTCTACGGGCACACCGTCCTGCGTGAGGGACCGCAAAAGAGCACGGAAAAACCGGAAGAGAAACCCAAAGAAAACCCGACCCCGACTCCCAAGAGAGAACAACCATGATCACTCGCACACTCTCTGTCCTTCTGTTTCTTGGCGCATTCATGTTCGCGTCGACTGTCGTCGCCCAAAAGCGCGATCATCTGACGCCGCAGGAAGTCGATTTGGTGAAGGAAGCGCAGTTGCTCGACAAACGCATCGATGTTTTCATCAAGGCTGCGGATCGACGCTTGTTCGTGTTGAAGGGCGGCACTGCGGCTACGGCGCCAAACGCCAAACAGTTGAAGAAGGATGCGGAGAAGTGGGGCGAACTCCCTACGGGCTCGCGTGCGGAGTTGGTGTCAGACATCGCACGTATTCTCGACGAAGCGATCACCAACATCGACGACGTCAGTTCACGCGACGAACGAAATCCGCTGATCGCGAAGTCGCTGCGCAAGCTCGCGACGGCAGTGAACACGATCATGGCCGACCTCAAACCGATGGCCGTCCAAGCCAAAAGCGACGCCGAGATCGCCAGTTTCGAGTTACTCAACGAAGACGCTCAATCAATTCTCGAAGCCGCGACGAAGCTGCCGGCGGAAGTCGAGAACAAGAAAGCGAAAGCCAAGAACAACAACAACTGATCAGTGTCCGTCCTTCAAGGTTTTGGTTGCGCGCTTCACTGCTTCAACAATCCTCTCCAAACCTTCCTTCGCGTTTGCGCCGTTACGCTCATCAAGACCCTGACGAAAATCCGTCAGCGGTTGCGCTGCGTAACCGGTGTAAATCCCCGGCGCGTAGATCTGGTGCTTGTACCACGGGCGTCCACGCAACCCGCGCTGATCGATGAACTGTCGTTCTGCGAGCATCAACGCGTCGTTGATTCGCGAAAGCCGAGATCGATCCCCGGCTCGAATCGCGTCCTGACGCGCTTTCTCGATCCGCTCCGCTTCTCTCGCAAAGTCGTCGATCGCCGCGAGCATCGGTTTATCGTCAAACTGATCCGCAAGCCGTCGCCAGCCCGCAACTCTCATCGCTTCACGAAAGAACCCGCGTATCTCGATCGCGTAATCCGTGTAGTCAAACGACAAACCATCCGCATCGGCGAGACGCATCGCGAGCGTGCCCCAAATCTGCGCCGCCGCTACGTGATAGAAGAAACCGGGATCGCCAAAGCGGTCCATCCAGTAAAACGAATCGTACGCCGAGTGGTAGACGCCGTAATCGCCGCCGAAGCCCATGTCGGTCGACGCGATCCCGAGATGTTGCAGAAACGGCGTGTAGTCAGAACCGGAACCGAGCGCTCCGATACGCGCTTCACCGCTCGCGATTCTTTCTTCTTCCGAGCGTCGTTCACGCGCGTCGTCTTGCCATCGCTGGTAGACAGTCTTGCCTGACTTTGGATCTTTGACGTCGCGCGTCACGGAGCGCATCAGTTTCCACAACGACGGCACCGCCGACGCGCCAAACTGATTACCAGAAACTGCCGCGTCGAGATTCAAATACGCGACTGCTTTTTCTTTCAGTTCAGCGGCGAGCTCTTCAACCCACTCGACCGAACCGATCAAGCCATACTCTTCCGCGTCCCAACTACAGAAAACGATCGTGCGCCGCGGTTTCCAACCCTGCTTCAACAACTCACCCAAGCCACGGCCGACTTCCAACATCGCCGACGTGCCGCTGTTTGGATCGACCGCGCCAAACACCCACGCGTCACGATGATTGCCGAGAACGATCCAGCGATTCGGTTCGATGCTTCCTTCAATGCGCGCGACCACATTCCAGATCGGACGGATCTTGTAATCCATGTCCGTCTTCAAACGAACCTTCACATGATCGGTCCCACCGACGTGATACGCGAACGGCAGTCCACCTTGAAACCCACGCGGCCGCACTGGTCCTTTGAGCGGCCCGATGATCTGCTTCGCAACGTCGTAAGCAATCGGTTGGACCGGTA
>DASUPR010000497.1:0-4004 GCA_036281015.1 Pyrinomonadaceae bacterium | reverse complement strand
CTTTGTTTCACAACCCGTTAGGATCGAGAGCGACAAGCCTACATGGGCCTTGCTCTTTATAGCGTTGACACCCACGAGCGCCTCACTTGAAATCTCGCAACACGTACTGCTGAGAGACGGACCCAATGTGCCGACGTTATCGTTGGGTTCTGCACAAGGTCTAGTTCCGCAAGAATTCTCTATCAACGACCCCAGCAGCATCGCGGCATGCCAAAGTTGGATTCAAAACCGGAGATCTAAGTTTGGAACTCCCCGAACACCGCGAACAGGTGACCGGCGTTCCAAAACTGTTAATGAGCAGGCTAACGATCTCCTTGCTTCAATAGTTCGTCTAAGACAGTTGAGGGAACAAACACTCGCTGGCAATTCACATTTTCTTGGTACGCTTGCAGGGGAAATGCGCGCTTCTGTGTATTGGCCCAAAGGAAGAGAAACACAGCCGGATCATAACTGGAACCCTCTACTATTACGTATGGCCAGCTTGGCGGATTTGCCGCTGCCAGTGTATTCCGTAACTCCACAGCCAGAACCGCCAGTCATTAAAGAGGCAATAATGCACATGACTCTTTCACACGCCCCACGAATTGAGCGGATGTTCACAACAGATCAAATAAGCGATTTGCAAGAATCGCTTTTGACGACTGTGCTCCGACTCGGCCCTTCACCGGGAAGAGTGATCAGTGCATTGGAGTTAATTAAAGAACTAGCACACACAATGGGGGCCGCGCACTATGATGAGGACGCCTCCTCTTTTCTGGATGTACTGCACGGAATGAAGGCCACAGAAGGTGATCAAGCTACAATTTTAATCTGCCAGATTGCGGATACATTAGCGTCGCTTTCAGAGTGGGTGTTCTCTGAACTCAAAAACCGAAAGCTGATCGGTTAATCCCGTAAAGTCCCTTTTCACCCGTTGTCTCGCCACAAATTCGTCGAGGTAGCGTTTATAGTAAGAGCCCTTGCGCGGAGAGTGAGAGCTCCATCGAGCGCATTGTTAGTTGCTTCGAAGTAAAGTCGTCGCTACTCCGGACTAATCCGTCGGCTTAAGCAGACTTCGACGAACCACTCCTTCGCCGCTTCTTCGCGGCGGTGCGCGCCTGTTTCGACAGCGCTTTCTTCGACACAACACTACGCGGTTCTTTCTTCAACGCCTTCAACGTCGCGCGCGAGCGTTTAGTCGACTTGGTTTTCTTCCCTGCTTTACGAAGGTCGCGCTTCGCCTGCTCGCGCGTCTCTTTCGAGGCGTTCTTCGGCGCCGGCAACTCAACACCCGCACGCCGCGCTTTCGACAATCCGATCGCAATCGCCTGCTTCGTCGAACGCGCGCCGTGCTTGCCCTCACGAATGTGTTCGATCTCTTCGCGCACAAACTCACCCGCCTGTGTGCTCGGAGCTTTCCCCTCACGCTTGTCTTTCCGAGCTCGTTCGATCGTCTTCTTCTCTGGCACTGCTCACCCCTTTCACGCTTGCACGAAATCAAAACGCGACCGTGCGCCTGCGTACCACTAGCACACAGCCGCATCCTCACTCCGACGCATTTAGGCAAGACGTATACCGGCACGCACCTCGGGCATCAGTCTTGCGACACTCACTGTGAGAAGGAGGTAAACCACGTATGAATAAGGCACTGCTTTTAGCCGCCGGGCTCGGAGCCACCACGATGTTTCTGCTCGATCCCGCGCGCGGCAAGAGACGCCGGGCTCTCGTGCGCGACAAGTTTGCACTGGCGACCCGCAAGACCGGCGAATGCATGGAAGTAACCGCACACGATCTGCGCAACCGCACGCGTGGCACGATCGCGGCTATCCAATCAAGGTTCTCTTCAAAACAACCAGACGACTCGGTGCTCGTCGATCGTGTGCGCTCGAAGATCGGCAGAATCGTTTCGCATCCATCGGCGATTGAAGTCACCGCGCAGAACGGCAACGTAACTCTCAGTGGTCCAATTCTCGCGAGCGAGGTTCCGCATCTTTTGTCGTGCGTGAAGTGGGTCCACGGCGTCAAAGACATCAACAACAATCTCGAACTCCACGAAACAGCAGGCAATCATCCGGCGCTGCAAGGCGGGCGCGAACGCCAGGGCGGCCGCTTCGAACTGTTCCAGGAAAACTGGTCGCCGACCGCGCGTCTACTCGCAGGCGCAGCAGGAGCCTCGCTCGCTGTTTACGGCGGCACGCGCCGCAACGCGCTCGGCGCCGGACTCGGCGCTGCGGGCTTATTGCTGACTACGCGCGCGATCACAAACACCGATTTCACTCACCTGGCCAGCCAGGCGACGAAACAGTTGCACCTCGGCGGCGGCTCATCAACGTCCAACATTCAACCAACTGCATGAGGTAAGGAGACATGTCAGAACAACAATCACAGAAAACCGGCGTCCGCTCTGACGCACAGAAAAACGATCGCGCACGCGACGGCTACGATCCGATCGCACCGGCGAATCCCGTCGCCGGCGCCTTCGGCGATCGCGAACGCGACACGCCCACGGATCGTGAAGCGTCTTTGGACCACCACGTAAAAGATCGAAATCAGAAGTAGTTTCTCGTGTCCTCTGTGTTAGCGCGCAGAGGACACGAATTTCACCACCGTCCGGCTTTGTGATATATCTTCGAGCCGTGAAAACGTCTCGCGCTGCTGTACTTACAAACTACGAAGCCCCGCTCGAACTCAAAGAGTTTCCCCTGCCGCAATCAATCGAACCCGGCGGCGCGCTCGTCAAGGTGAAGCTTGCGGGCATCTGCGGTACCGACGTGCATCTCTGGCACGGACAGCTTCCGATTCCCTTGCCCGTCATTCTCGGACACGAAACTGTCGGCGTGATCGAAGAGATCGGCGAAGGTCCGCTCGCGGACTGGTCCGGTAAGTCCTTGTCGGTTGGCGATCGGATCACGTGGAGCTCGTCGATCAACTGCAACGAGTGTTATTACTGCCGCGTCAAACCCGAGCCGACGCGTTGTTTGAAACGCAAGGCGTACGGCATCTCTTACGATTGCAGTGTCGCGCCGCACCTGTTTGGCGGCTACGCGGATTACATCTACCTGCGGCCCGGAACTTCGATCTTCAAAATCCCGGAACAGTTACCGACAGAAGCCGTCGTCGGCGCGGGTTGTGCTTTGACAACGTCGCTTCACGGCATCGAACGCATCCGTGTGAACATGGGCGAGAACGTCGTCATTCAGGGTTCTGGTCCGGTCGGGCTCGCGGCGCTCGCGGTGGCGAAAGCGAGTGGTGCGGCGCAGATCGTCGTGTTTGGTGGTCCACCACATCGACTCGAGATCGCGAAACGATTCGGCGCGGATGTTTGCATCGATATTGACGAGAGCTCGATCGAAGAACGAAAGGCGCGTGTGCTCGAACTGACTGGTGGGTTTGGCGCCGATGTCGTGTTGGAATGCGTGGGAATTCCGCCGGCCGTTCCGGAAGGACTCGAGCTCTGTCGCGACGGCGCGCGTTACCTCGTGTTGGGCCATTACGGAAACGCGGGCCCCATTCCGATCAATCCACACGTAATCACCAGAAAACAACTGATCGTTGCCGGTTCGTGGGGTTTTGAGCCGCGCCACACGCGAGCGGCGCTGGCGTTTCTCTCGCGCACGCGCGAACAGTTTCCTTTCGAGCAGCTCGTTGGGCAACCGTTTCCGTTGGACCGCGCGTTTGAGGCGCTGCAAGCGACCGCGTCGTGGACCACCGCCAAGAGCGCGATTGCACCGTAGGAGAAGAACATGCAGGTTTTCAAAAACTACATCAATGGCGAGTGGGCAGATAGTAGATCTGGGAAGACCTTTCCAAACATCAACCCCGCGAACACGGACGACACCGTCGGTCACTTTCAGGCGTCGAACGCCGATGACGTGAACGACGCGTGCGCGGCTGCGGTCGCCGCGCAACAAGCGTGGGCCGAACTGCCTGCGACACGCCGCGGCGAGTATCTCTTCAAAGCGGCTGAGATTCTCGAAGCACGTCTTCCGCAACTCGGCGAAGAGATGACGCGCGAAGAAGGCAAG
>DASUPR010000496.1:0-5475 GCA_036281015.1 Pyrinomonadaceae bacterium | reverse complement strand
GAACGGTGATTTCGTCGAACATCTCTTCATCGCTTCGACCCATGCTTACCTGATGATCTTCACGGACGATGGCATGGTCTACAAGATCAAGGTTCACGAAGTGCCCGACGCGGCTGCTTCAGCGCGCGGCAAGGCAGTCGTGAATCTCATCAACATTCCGAGCGATCGTCGGCTTGCGGGCGTGGTTCCGGTGCGTGAGTTTTCCGAGGGACGTTACGTCGTGATGGTCACGCGCAAAGGCGTGATCAAGAAGACGTCGCTGGCTGACTTTCAGAACATTCGCGCGAACGGCATCATCGCCATCAATATCGACGAAGGCGACCAGTTGCTCGACGTCATACTAACCGACGGCACCAAGCGCATCTTCATCGCGACACACAATGGGCTCGCGATTCGTTTCGACGAAAAGAACGCGCGTCCGATGGGCCGTGCGACGCGCGGCACGCGTGGCATCGAGTTGCGTCAGGACGATTTCGTGGTTTCGGTTTGCGCGGTGTCTGCTGAAGACAAGGAACGCATGCTGTCAGTTTCCGAACAGGGCTACGGCAAGCAGACGCCAATCACGACCTATCGTCTCCAGGCGCGCGGCGGCAAGGGCGTCATCAACATGAAGACGACCCAGAAGACCGGCAAGGTCGTCGCCGTTTTTCCCGTTGAAGACGAGTCGGAAATCATGATCATCACGCAGCAGGGCAAACTGATCCGCCTGGAGGCCGGCGACATTCGCAAGACCGGCCGCAGCGCCCAAGGCGTGCGCCTAATCAAAACCGACCCGGGCGACAAAGTCACAAGCGCCTCCCTGGTCGAAGCCGACGAAGAAACCGAGGAAGCCCCGGCTTAATCCGGGGTTTCCTGTAATTGGACCCACTCTTCGCCGTCTTCGTAGACTTCCTTCTTCCAGATCGGCACTGTGCGTTTGAGTTCTCGGATGGCCCACTCGCAGGCCTCGAAGGCGGCTTTGCGGTGGGGGGCGCTGACGGAGATTACGACGCTTGTTTCGCCGATTTCGAGGCGGCCGGTGCGGTGGACGATGCCGATGTGGGCGATGGCGAAACGGTTGTGGGCTTCGGCGCCGAGGCGCTGCATTTCTGAGATGGCCATTCCGTCGTAGGCTTCGTAGACCAGGTATTTCGTGCGCCGGCCATTGGTCCATTCGCGTGTAAAACCGTCGAGCGAGACTATCGCGCCACACTCCGGCAACACTACGCGGCGCGCCACCGAACCGACGTCGATCGGTTCAGTCGTTAGCTCAAAAAAATCATGACTGCCGCCACTCACGGGTGGAAAGATCGCCAGCTCGTCGTTGTCTTTCAACTCTGTCTCCGGCGTTGCGTACTCCTGGTTCACTGCGAATAACAGCGAGCGACCAAAGCGCTCGAGCCCGGCAAATTGATTGACGAGTTGTTGAAAGGCGCCCGAGACAGTTGCGGGTCCGCCGTCGAGTGTGAGCGGGAAGGAATTTTTATTGACGACATCGCGAGCGGCGCCGAAGAAAAGAACACGGATAGTTATCATTCGATTTCGATCCTCTTCCCGCCGTGCCCGTTCCCTTTAGCGAGTTCGTGAATACGCGCGCGCTCTTCGTAACCTTTCACCGCCACCGACAACATCGCACGCAGTCGTTCGAGACGTTCGAATGTCGAGCGCAGTTCCAGCAGCTCCTGCTTCACCTCGGCCTCGATCTCCATCGCGGCGGCCACGAGGAACGAAAGCCGTTGCGGCTCGGTGTCGGAGATGTCCGGAAGGTTCGTACGTTCATCATTGATCGTACGCACCGCTCGCGCGATCCGCGTAAACGCTTCCGCTACGTCCTTCGTCAGACCGACAAGCGCAGTTTCATCTTCATCGTCGTCTTCGAAATAGCTGAGCTTCGCAACGAGATATGGATCGCCGCGTTCGACGTACGAGTCGATCCGATACCGGACCACGCCCACCGTAAGTATGTTGGACCGTCCATCGGGAAAGACGTGCGTCTCCGTTACTTCAGCAACACAGCCAATGTGGCCCGCCGGTGGAACTTCATTCGTTTGAACTGAAGGATCGAAGTAGGAAACGCCGAAAAGTTTATTCCCCTCGCCAATATCGAGGAGCATCTGCCGGTAGCGTGGTTCGAAGATGTGCAGCGGCAAAGGCACGCCGGGAAACAGGACCACAGGCAGAGGAAACACAGGCAGCTCGTTGATGCCGCGTACTTTGTCCATTGCTTCGCTCATCGGTGAAGCGATTATGGCAGATTAGAGGATTTAAAAAAATGTGGCCCCCGCCTGCGCGTGGGAGACGCTGCGGGGGCCTTCGAGCACACCTTCTGATGAAGAGGGGTTTCATCTCCGGTGTTTGACGGACGTTCGGTAGTGGGTAACGTCCGGATATCAAAGAATGTGTGCGAACAATTTCAGCCTGTGAACCGGTATTAATCTGCAAATGCTCGCGAGCAGGTCTTCAATGTTGAAGGGCTTCGCGAAGAACCCATCTGCGCCGGCGGCCATGCAAGCTTCACGTACGTCAGACTCGCTGTTTGAACTCATGATCAAGACCTTTGATTGGGTCAAATGACCTTTAATGAATTCCAGTAAGCGAATCCCGCTTGCCGGGGAGTTCTTTTCCGGCGGCATCTGCAAGTCAAGTATCGAAACATCCGGCTTGTAAAAAGTCGCACGACGAATAGCCGTCTGCATGTCGTTTGCGGTCACGACGTCGTACTCATCACATAAGGTCCAATAGAGCTGTTGAGTGATAACTGGATCATCATCAACAATCAAAATTCTCGGCTTCATCCAAACAACGCTCCTGAGTGTTCGTGCCTACTACAGAGCAACGTGCGTACCACTACAGATCTACGCGTATTTTGGCGAACGAGTGTTCTAAGTGTTCACGGGAGGGAACAGAAGCGGGGAAAAGGCGTCTACTTTCGGACACACTATTGCGGCGGCTTGATGGGTTTGGGTGGTTTTGGCGTCTCTTCGACCGGTTCGTCGTCCTCGCCGACTTCGTCGATGACCTTCAACTCCGCGCCAAACTTCTGATAACTGCGGAAGCGCACGTCGTTTTTGCTCTGCAACACAAACTTGCCCTGGTTCGTGGTCATCAGGATCAGCGAATGAGTCGGCAGCAGGTATTTACGTTCGTTGATCGAGACCCAGTCGTAATCGATCGTGCTGCTCGCGGCCGTGATCGGAAAATCCGGAGGAACTTCCGTCGCAATCTGTTCGAAACGCAGCACGCGATCGAGCTCGCGATCGATCCACATGCGGCCGCGCGAACCAACGACAGCGCGCGCGCCGGTGTCGCCGACCGTCAGGGTCAACTGCGAGTTCTCACGCTTGACGACGTATTCGTAAACCACGGTGCGCCGGTTCTGAATCTGATCGGTGTCGACCATTCTGAATTCAGTTTTCGTCTCGGGTTTGAAGATGTCGGCCATCGCGGAGATGTATTCAACGCCGCTCGATGTTGCGCCTTTGGGTATGTACTTTCGGTAATCGGAACCCGCTTGTACCTGTTCGGCGGGCGGAATTCCGTTCACAGTAAGAACTCGATATTCCTCGCCCTGGTTGGCGCGATAACCGACCGCGAGCGTCAGGTTGTCCTGCGGGATCCAGTTGGCGGTGGTGCCGTAGGCAACGGAACGTTTGATGATCTGTTTGACGAGAAAGTCAGGCATGGCGCCTGCGGCTGCGAGCGTTACGTTTCGCGTGCGTTCGAGCAGTTCGTTGCCTTCGGCTTCGGACGGCAAGGTTGAAGCAGCGGGATTCACACGGCGCCGTTCGGCTTCTTCCAGCGTGCGGCGCAACAAGGCGTCGTTGCCGCTCTTGGTGGCCACGAGCGAGCGCATACCGTTGGTGAGCGGAAAGCCGATGCCGCGTTTGCGAATCTCTTCGATGACTTCGTCGCGAGTTTCGGGATTGCGCTCCAGTTGGTACAGCAGCGTGACGACTTCTTTATTCGTGAGGGGCTTTTGGTCCTGCCCGTAAACGGGCAGGGATGAAAGCAGGATGAAAGAAACACAGATTAACTTCTGGAAATACATCGTGCGAAAGCTTAACGAAAAGAGTTCAACCACACAATTGCTCGACCGCGTGCTTCAAAATCTCGGTGCACCGCTCCAATTCCGCTACGGGCACGAACTCACCGGTGCGATGTGCCTCGCGAATGTCGCCCGGTCCGATCACGACCGGATCGCTGCCAAGCGCCTGCATTTGCGCGCCTTCGGTGCCAAAAGCGACAGTGCCGGATTCGAGACCCGTTTCTTTCTCGAGCATCTTGATCAGCGGAGACTCGCGAGCGGTTTCGAAACCGGAATCCGCGCGGCTGGCATCGACTTCACACACGAAATCGGGATCGCTGCGTTTTTCTTCACTTATTGCCAGATTGAAGAGATGCAAAAGATGGTCTGACGGTTGGGTGGGAATCGGCCGCCATTCGAGTGTGAAGCGGCACTCGCCGGCGAGAACGTTCTTGGCTGAGCCGCCGTGAATCACGCCGACGTTGAGCGTTGTGTAAGGCGGATCGAACGCCGGATGCTGGTCGTCTTTGAGTTGTTCGGCGATGGTTTCGAGGCGATTGATGAGCCGCGCGGCGCGAAACACAGCGGATGCGCCGAGCGCCGGGTATGCACTGTGGGCCTCACGGCCTTTCACGGCCACTTCGGCGAGTGAGTAGCCTTTGCCGGCGCGAATTGGTTGTAGCGAAGTTGGTTCGCCGACGATGCTGTAGCGAGCGCGCAGAGGTTTAATTTGGGCCAGGTGCTTGGCGCCGCGCAGACCGATCTCCTCGTCGGCGGTGAAGATCAATGCGAGTGGTTTGCTGAGACGCGAGCGATCTAGTGTTTCGAGTGCGCTAAGCGCGGCGGCGATGAAGCCTTTCGTGTCACACGAGCCGCGGCCGTAGAGTTTGCCGTCGCGTTCGGTGAGGTTTGTTGCTTCGGGCCAGTTTGGGTCGTAGGGAACAGTGTCGGTGTGACCGACGAGCGCGACTTCGACGGTTGTGTTTTGCGAAAAGTCTGTGCCCGCGAGGGCGATGAGATTGATCTTCTCGAGGCCCTGTTCGTCCTGGTAAGAGAAGCGTTGTGTTTTGAGTTTGAGTGCTTCGCAGCGCCGCTCGAGATAGTCGACGATCTCCGCGTTTGAACGAGAAGACACGGAGTCGATCCGCACGAGGTCGGCAAGAGTTTGCTTTGCGTTCATTGTTTTTGCTGTATTCGTTGAAAAGCGCTTACGATCTCGTCTTGCTGCGCGTGACGGCCGTCAGCAACAATCCTTTTCCCGGCTACTACTACATCCTTAAGCGCCGTACGGGAAAGCGAGAAGACGATATTCGCTAACAGGTTCTCTGGTGTTGAGCCCGCGACAGACGGATCGTCGAGATCGACAGTGAAGAAATCCGCGGGCGCGCCGGGCTCGAGCGTTCCGCCGTCGAAACCAATGCTCGTCGCGCCGCTCGTCGTCGCGCACGCAAACAATCTGCGCGCGAGTGCCG
>DASUPR010000495.1:0-5682 GCA_036281015.1 Pyrinomonadaceae bacterium | reverse complement strand
TTTGCCGCAAACGCAGCAAACGATCTGGCAGGTCGATCCGAACTTGCAGGCCCCGACCGTTTGGCTCGTCGGCACGCAAGTCGAACGGCAACTGCCGCGCAATCTGACGATGTTCATGGGCTTTTACAACATCCGCATCGTGCACGTGATTAGCGCGCGCGACGTCAACGCGCCGATTCCGTCAACTATCACGCCGCTCACGCCGCTTGGCATTCGTCCCGACCCGACGAAGGGTGAAATCTATCGCTTTGAGGCGAGTGGTCAGTTCAATCAGCGGCAGTTTTTCATCGGTTTCAATAGCCGTCTGAACCGGGTGATTCAATTCAATGGCAACTACTCGATCAGCAAGACGACAAACGACACTGACGGCCAGGGCAGCACGTTGTTCCCGATGAATTCTTACGACACGTCGAACGAGTTTGGCCGCGGCGGTTTCGACATCCGACATCGGTTTACGGTTTTCAGCACGATCAATCTGCCGTGGTACAAGATCGTGTTGAGTCCTTTCATCGTGGCGAATACTGGACCACCGTTCAATATCATCACGGGCCAGGATCTCAATCTCGATCGCCAGGTGAACGAGCGTCCGAGCTTTGCGAATCCCAACGCGCCGTGCTCGGAGATCATTCGTTGCACGCCGTTCGGCAAGTTCAACACGCAGCCGTTGCCGGGCGAAACGATCATCCCGCGCAACTTTGGTAACTCGCCGGGATCGGTCGTCGTCAACATGCGCATCAGCCGCACGTTTGCTTTCGGCACGATCGGCGGCGCCAACACAGCGGCTCGGCCGCAGCAAGCGCAACAGGCGCCGATGCTCGCCGGTGGTCCGAGAATGGCGGCTGGGCCGGGTGGACCACAAGGTGGCGCCGCTCCGCCGAGTGAGAAGCGATACAACCTGAACGTCTCGCTATATTTTCAGAATCTGTTGAATCACGTAAACCTGGCTAGACCGGAAGGGAACTTGTCATCACCCAGTTTTGGTGAGTCGCTTGGTCTGGGCGGAAGCTTTGGCGGCGGTGGTGGTGGCGGCGCCGGCGCCGGCAACCGCCGCATCTACGCGCAAGTTCGTCTGAATTTCTAATGAGGTTTCGGTATGAGAAAGACTGCTTTAACGTCCTTCGCGCTCGTGGTGGTTGTTGGTGTTTCGGTTTCGGCTCAGGAACCGGCGAAACCGGCTGCGGCTAACGGTAGTGGCGCCGTTGCCGCTCCGGCGATTGTGATCACGGCTGAGACAAGTCCGAAGGAACTTGCGCGCGCGGCGTTCATGGCCCAGGGCGGCGAGAAGTTTCGCTCGGTGAAGAACATGATGTTGCGCGGATCGGTCCAGCTTTATCCGCCGAACAGCGTGCAGTCGATTCCCGGATCGTTTTCACTCGTGACCGCGGGCGACAAGCTGCGGATGGAGATCGATGCCCGGCCCGCGATCGTGTTCAAACAGATCTTCGACGGCGAACAAAGCTACAGTTCGCTGCCCAACGTCTCGATGCCGCCGCTAACGAGGTTCGGTCTTGGCGCACTCGCTCGCTTCGATCAGCCCGGGTTTCAGATCGAAGCGATTGCCGACAAAAAGAAACAACGCGGCTTTCGTCTCATCGATCCGGACGGTTACACGACCGACTACTACCTCGACCCGAAGACGGGCCGAGTGATGAGCTTTCTCATCTACTACGCAGGACTCACGCTCGGCACCGAGAACAGTAAGTTCAAGGATGTCGACGGCGTGCTTGTGCCCTTCAACTTCGCGCAAAAGTTCGAGATGACGATGGGCGCGTTCTTCGCCGAGTTCAGTGTGAAAGAAGCGAAGCTCAACCAGACGCTGGCCGAGGACGCGTTCGCGATTCCTCGGTAGTGCGATTACCTACTGCTCCATCTTCACCTCTTCGTCCGCTGGAGTCTCCTGCCCGTTTGGCTTCGTTGGATCGATGGGCGGCGCGGCCTGTTCGCTGGGCTCACCAATACTGAAATTCACTTTGCTGTCGCAAGCGATCTCGACTCCGTCTTCGGGCTCTTGCGTCATCACTTTGCCAATCCGAGCGGGATCGGTTGTTTTCTCTTTCGTGACATGACCGACCCTCAGCTTCGCCTCTTCGAGCGCTTTTTCCGCTTCCTCACTCGTCTTTCCAACGAGATCGGGAACCTTGGTGCTCGTCCTGCCGTCGACCTTGAACAGCGTGTTGACCTTATCGTCGAGCCAGATAAAGACTTTGTGACAGCCGTATCCGGCCAACGTCCCCGTGGCCCAGGCGGAAAGGGAAGTGATAGCGGTGCTGGTTTCGCCGACGTTGCCGCCATTGAAGACCGCCATGCCGCCTTGCAGAATGCCGTAAACGAGCACCGCGAGAGTTGCGCCTAACGGTGGCAACGAAAGGTACTTCCAAATGAAACGCCAGCCAAACGCCCGGCGTTCAGCGTGCCAACTTACGAAGCCGCGGATGTTATTCACGGCTGCGCCCATGCCGCCGCCGGCGGCCGTGTAGACGATTAACTTGAACACGCTTTCGGGAATCGTCTTGTCCTTGAGTAGCTTGGTAAGTGCATCGGGCCAGAGTTCGTACTGTCCGGACCACGTATCAAGCACCACATAGCCAAGGAATCCAAGCACCACGAGCGAATATGCAGCGCTGATCCACGCGGACACTACGTCGAACCAATGCTCCGGTAATGCCTCGAATGCCTGCCCCGTCTGTTCGTCGACGATGATTTTGTTGGGTTTGGCCATAGTCTCCTCCTTAGTGGGTCTCATCGAGTAATGATGAGATGAAGCATTTCGTTTCGGGCGAAAGGCCCGGAGGTGACTGGCTCGAGGTCTCGCTATCTTTGGATGACCATCATATTGGGATTGGGAATACGCTTTGGACCTCCAGCGAGAATACCCTGGGCCAGCTTCAGTTGGGCCATCATGCGTATTTCAGAGCGTTCGAATTGAGCTGTTAACGCTACGGCGCGATCGAAGTCATACCACGCGAAAGGCCCGGCGTTATTGGCAAGCACGGTCAGGATGTTACCGACGGGGCCTTCGGCAGTCATGTTCCACTCGCCGTCGCGAAGGTAGCGGGTGTCGTAGCTGTCGAGCCTGACGCTGGCCGCGATCAGTTCGTTGAGCTTTGGCATCAAGCCCTCCACGATCGCGAAGCCGCGGTCGCTGTCGGCGAGACAGTAAACCGCAGCCATTTCGATCAGTCTTACAGTTTGCTCGCGGCCGGGCGGCAATTCATCGATGAGGCTGCTGACATACGCGAGCCCCTTGAGTGAAGTTTTCCTGGCACGCGGTGCCATCACGTGGGCCAGATTCGTCAATATATTAATCTGCATTTCCAGTGGCATCTTTTCCACGTTCTTCACAGATTGCGCCCATTGTTCTTCGGCGTGCGTGGAGAGTTTTTGGTAGAACGTGATGCGCTCTTCCATCATTCTCCGGTTATCGGGGTCACCCATGTAATTGCGCGCAATTTTTTCCGCTTGTTCCATGTCGCCGGCTGATTCCGCCATCGACATCGCGCGCAAACGAATGTTCGCTTCGAGGTTTGGATACCTCGACGTCAGCGATAGCACCTCTTCGACCGTGCCGTTTTCGGCGGTCTCCTGCAACTCCATATATCCCGCGCCCTCATGTATGTAGTCGTGACGTCGAGAATTCCATCGGGCCAGGACTCGAGCTTCGCCAGGATAGAACCGCTCGATGATGGGGAATAGCACGCCCAACCGTTGACACACCGAAGCCACGTCGTCGTAGTGCTCGCCTGTTTGTTTAGTGCATCCGATGGCGACCGCCTTGTTATTAAGGAACTGGATGAGTTCGCGAAAGGTCGCTTCGTCGGCGGCAGGCGGCGTGTAGCTTTGGACAAGAGTGTGAACGAATTCGAGCGTCTCCCAATTCTCAAAGTTGGCGTCGCGTAGTTTCGATACGATCTCTTTGTAGAGCTCCCGCGCCTGCGCCTTATCCTTGCTCGCTCGTCCGAGCACCGTCAGTAGATCTCTTGAGAAACCGTGGGCCAGCGACTGGCGCGCGAATTTGATCGAGACTTCCGGATTGGCGGCGCTGATCTGCTTCGCGAGCCGCAATTCGAGCGCCTGCTCCTGTCGAGCAATGGCCTCGGAGATCTCATCGTTGGGCTGCCGGGCGTGTTCGTTGACGAAGGAAGCGGTGTCTCTAACAAACGCGAGGGCCAACTCCGGATCGTGTTTGGCCATTCGCTCGGCGGTGTTTTCGCGCAGCTTGTAGAAGACCTGAAACGTGTGTTTTGAGTGCGGAGCCTTTTTATCGACTTGGAGTCCGAACTTGATGTCGTCTTCGACGAGCTTGAAGAGTGCGCGCGCGCGTTTTTCGTCGTGCGTCCAAATCGAACCGGCGATGTTCGAACCGATTCGTGCGCGATTCTCCGCCGACTGCAACGTGCCGAGTTGATCGGCCAGCGTTGTGAGCAGGTCGTAAGCCTTCGCGCGCAGTGCGGCGGCTTTCGCGTCTTTTTCGGTGGAAGTTTGTTGGCCGAGTGCGGGTTGAAAACAGAGAAGCAACGTGGCGCAGAGGGCCAACAAAGATGAGAACGGACGGTTCATCGAACCTCCAGGAGGAAAATTCTCAACTGATAGAGCTCAGCTTCTTAGACGTTCGTAACTGCGTTCAGTTCCGAAACTTAAACACTCAGGATCTCGTGCTCTTTAGTCTTGGCGAATTCGTCGATCTTGCCGATGTAGGTGTCGGTTAGTTTTTGGACTTCCTGAAGAGAGTCGCGCTCGGCGTCTTCGGAGATCGTTTTGTCCTTCAACATTCTCTTCAGGCGGTCGTTGGCGTCGCGGCGGATGTTGCGACAGGCCGTCCGGTGATCTTCGGCCAGTTCGTGGACCTGTTTGGCGAGTTGTTTGCGACGCTCTTCGGTGAGTGCGGGAATCGGGACGCGCACGAGTTTGCCGTCGTTCGATGGGTTGAGACCGAGATCCGCGGCGCGAATCGCTTTTTCAACGGCGCTGATCTGCGTCTGGTCCCACGGCTGGACGGTCAGGAGTTGCGGCTCAGGCGCGTGCACTGACGCCATCTGGTTGAGCGGCGTCATCGTGCCATAGTAATCAACCATCACCGTGTCCAAAATACTGATGACAGCGCGGCCTGTGCGAACACTCGCCACCTTGCGGCGAAAGTCGTCGATGACTGTTTCCATTCGCACTCGCGCTTCTTTGATTACGTCTTTTTCGTTCATCGCTCACTCCCTCCGCTGAAGGGATTCAACCACCTTCTATTTAACCAACCTTCGTGCCCACTCCGCTCTCGCCCATCACGACGCGTTTGATGTTACCCGGCTCGCGCATATTAAACACGATAATCGGCAAATTGTTGTCCATGCACAGGGAAATGGCCGAAGCATCCATCACTTTGAGCTCGCGTTCGAGGACCTGGCGATAGGTGATCTCGTGGAAGCGTTCGGCTGTGGTGTCAAGGACGGGATCGGCGGAGTAGACGCCGTCGACCTTCGTCGCCTTCATGATGACGTCAGCTTTGATCTCCAACGCGCGCAACGCGGCCGCGGAATCGGTCGTGAAGTAAGGATTGCCGGTGCCCGCGGCAAAGATCACGACGCGACCCTTTTCCAGGTGACACACCGCACGCCGCCGAATGAACGGTTCCGCGAGCTGCGGGATGTCGATCGCCGAAAGCACGCGAGTGTCGACCTGGATCTTCTCGAGTGC
>DASUPR010000494.1:0-4291 GCA_036281015.1 Pyrinomonadaceae bacterium | reverse complement strand
TAATAGAGACGTTCGGTTGCAGACATCGGAAAAATTTAGCCACAGACTACGCAGATTAACATAGAATCCGCGCATGAGAACTCGTCCAGGCAAGCTGATAGCGGTGCTGGCGGTTGTCGCTGCATTGTGCAGCGTCGTTGCTGCCCAGGAATCGCCTCTCAAATCGATCACTTACCGGCTCGCGATGACGCGGCCGACGTCGCACCTCTTCGAAGTGGCCATAGAAGTAGAACTGCCGGCCGCGATGAACGACAAAGCATTGCAGTTTCAAATGCCCAAGTGGTCGCCCGGACGTTACGCCGTCTTCGACTTCGCCAAGAACGTGCAGGAGTTTCGCGCTTACGACGGAATCTGCGCGCCCGCAACCACGTGCGCGGGCAAGGCAAAGCGTGCGGTTACGCGCGTCGACGGACAAACGTGGAGTGTCGCGTCTTCCGGCAGCGCGGCGCTCACAGTGTCATACAAAGTCTTCGCCAACGATCTCTCCGGTACGTTTTCCCAGCTCGACGAACGTCACGCCAATTACAACGGCCACTCGATCTTCATGTACATCGTCGGCCACAAACCCGATCCGTTGAAGCTCACGATTCATCCGCCTTCGGGATGGAAGATCGTCAACGGCCGTATGGACCAACCGGGCCAGAAGGAATGGTGGTTTCCCAACTGGGACATCATGACCGACACGCCTACCGAGATCGCGCCCGATTGGACGCAGGACAGTTTCGAAGTTGACGGCAAGAAGTATCACGTCGTGGTGCACTCGTTTGGACCGGAAGGCGGGAAACGCGCGGCGCTCGTGCGCGACATCGAGAAGATCGTGCGCGCTGAGATTGCGATGTGGGGACCGCCGGAGTTCTCTGAATACACTTTTCTGATTCACTACGCGGCCGACGATCATTCGGGCGACGGAATGGAACATCTCACTTCCACGCAGATCATCGAGCCCGGCGCACTCGCCGAGCCCGGCGTTTATGACGAGACGCTCGGCACGGTTTCGCACGAGTTCTTTCACGTGTGGAACGTGAAGCGATTGCGTCCGGTTGAGCTTGGTCCGTGGGATTTTACGCAGCCGCTCAAGACGCGCGCGCTGTGGGTCGCCGAAGGGTTCACGAATTACTACGGCCATTTGATGATGCGCCGCGCGGGCATCTGGGACGATAAAAAGTTTCTCAATCGGCAAGCGCAGACGATTCGCAATATCGAAAGCGCGCAGGGTAGTAAGTTGATGAGCGCGGAGGAGTCGTCGTTGTCGGCGCCGTTCATTGATGACGCGCCGCATGCGCAGCTAACGAATCTGTGGAACACAACGATCAGTTATTACCCGAAGGGTGAGCTGATCGGCATGGTAATGGACCTGTTGATTCGCGGGCGCACGAAAGGGAAGTCGTCGCTCGATGACGTGATGCGCCGCATGTACGACGAGTTTTATTTGAAGAGCCCGAACAGTAGTTATTACTTGCGCGGGCGCGGTTATCAAACCGAAGACCTCGAGCGTGTGGTCGTTGAGCTTGCGGGTATGGAGTTTCACGATTTCTTCAAACGGCACGTTCGCGATGTGGAGGTGTTGCCGTACGACGAAGCTTTTGGATACGTAGGCCTTCGGTTAATCAAAACTACAGCGAAAGAACCATTCGATGCGGGTCTTTCGATCGAGTTTGAGGGCGACCTCGCGATGATCGAAAACGTTCGCAACTACTCGCCCGCCGAAACTGCGGGACTGCAAAAGAACGACGAGATCGTTTCGCTCGCTGGACGGCGGGTGACGAAGGATTCATGGTTGAAGACTTTGGCGCGGTACAAGAAGGGTGATCGTGTTCCAATCGTCGTGAAGCGCGACCGCCGTACGATCAGGGGGGAAATGATTGTGGGAGATCCGGAACGCGTGGAGTACAGGATTGAAGAAAAAGCCGATGCCACGGATCAGCAACGCGCACTGCGTAAGGCATGGCTGATAGGTACGTAGCGACTACGGCACGATGACTTCCAGTGACTCCGATGCGATTTCGAAGCGCATCGGTAGCGTCCCGATCAACTCCCCGTCGACCTGCACCGGTGCGTCGCCCTTCGCGTCAACGCGCGCGGCTTTCACAAACCGCACACCCGGTTTGTCCTTAGGCATCCCGCTGCGCACGGCGTACGAGAGCAGACGCAGATAACTAGTTCGGCTCGTCGTTTCAATAATGCAGATCTCAAACTCCGGCTCCTCGAGACGCGCGCCCGGCGTGATCGCGAGGTCCCCACCGTAACGCGCCGCTTTGCCAATCGCCGCAAACGTGCCGTTATAACTCTGACCTTCAATCTCGAGTGTGAACGACGACGGTTTCCAGTCAGCAAGATGACTTAAACCCGAAACCCAAAACGCGCCTCGCCCAATACGCTTCTTCAACTGCGGCTGCACTCGTTGCACGACCGAAGCATCGAGGCCAATGCCGGCCATCAAAACAAACAGACGACTCTTCCCAGTCGCTTCGACAGTCGCGCGGCCGAGATGAATGCGGCGCGAATTGCCACGCGCCACAACAACAGTCGCCTGTTCATCATCAAGCGGCAGCTTCAGTTCACGCGCGAGAACGTTCCCGGTGCCGCGCGGAATGATGGCCAAACGCGCCGCCGTTCCAGCCATTCCCTGTATCGCTTCATTAATCGTTCCGTCACCGCCCGCAACGATCACGTCCGAACTTCCATTGCGCGCAGCACGCGCAGCGATCTCGGTTGCTTCACCGGGCGCAGTAGTAAGTTTCAGATCGACCTCGAGCCCGAGTGAGCGGAGTTGTGAGGCCACGTCCGCAATCGGTCTTAGACGGCGCGCACCGTAGCGGCCCGTTTTAGGATTGGAGATCAGGGTTGCTCGTCGGTTGGACACACGGATAAAGCTTACTCGAGGCGATAGTTCGGAGCTTCCTTCGTAATGATCACGTCGTGTACGTGTGATTCCTTCAACCCGGCAGATGTGATCCGCAGGAAACGCGTTTTCTCCTGAAACTCGCTGATGTTGTGACAACCCGTGTATCCCATCCCGGAACGAAGTCCACCGACAAGTTGGGTGACCATGTCGGCGAGAGTTCCTTTGTAAGGCACGCGGCCTTCGATGCCTTCCGGCACGAGCTTCGACTCGGTGACGCCCATGTCCTGCGCGTAACGATCGCGCGAGCCTTCGCGCATCGCGCCAATCGATCCCATGCCACGATATGTTTTGAACGAGCGGCCCTGGAACAGAATCACTTCGCCGGGCGCTTCTTCAGTTCCAGCAAACAACGATCCAATCATCACAACATCGGCGCCGGCGGCGATCGCCTTTGCGACGTCGCCAGAAAACTTCACACCACCGTCGGAAATAACCGGCACCCTGCCGCGCGCGGCTTGCACACAACTCGCAATCGCCGTGATCTGGGGCACGCCCGCGCCGGTCACAACGCGTGTCGTACAGATCGATCCCGGACCGATACCGACTTTGATCGCATCGACACCCGCATCGATCAATTCCTGCGCGCCCGCTGTCGTGCCGACATTGCCCGCGATCAGATCCGTTTCCGGATGCCGCGCTTTGATGTCGCGCACCGCCTCGATCACACGTGACGAATGACCGTGCGCCGTATCGATCACGAGACAATCAACACGCGCCCGAACCAATTCATCAGCACGTTCGCGATAATCGCCGGTCGCACCGATCGCCGCCGCGACACGCAGCCGGCCCAAATTATCCTTCGCTGCCGACGGATACTTGATCGCTTTCTGAATGTCTTTGACCGTGATCAGTCCTTTTATATGTTTGTCGTCGTCGACGACCAGCAACTTCTCGATCCGGTGTTTTTGCAGAACGGTTTTCGCCTGCTCGAGCGTGGTGCCGACCGGAACGGTGACGAGCGGTTGTTTCGTCATCACTTCCGAAACCGGAATGTCGAAGCGCGTTTCGAAACGCAGGTCGCGATTGGTGATGATGCCGACGAGATGTCCGGCTTCATCAACGACGGGAACGCCACTAATGTGAAAGCGCTCCATTACCTGGAGCGCTTCGCGTACCGGCCGGTCCGGTCTGATGGTCACCGGGTCGACAATCATTCCCGATTCCGATCGTTTGACCTTATCCACCTCCTCCGCCTGCCGTTCGATGCTGAGATTCTTGTGAATAACGCCGATGCCGCCTTGCTGCGCGAGAGCGATCGCCAGCGACGCTTCAGTCACAGTGTCCATCGCGGCCGAGCACAAAGGAATTTGCAGCCGGATGTTGCGCGTAAATTGTGTGGCGGTGTCAGTCTCGTAAGGCAGAACGTCGGAGCGGTCGGGAACAAGG
>DASUPR010000493.1:0-2933 GCA_036281015.1 Pyrinomonadaceae bacterium | reverse complement strand
CCAATGGGTATGTGTTCCCACCAGTTTGAGGCGACATCAAGACAACTGCCCAACCCGTATTGCACGATTTGGTGATGGTCTAACCGCCAGCGATGATGCTTGTACTGACGATGCGAGATCGGGGGCGAAAAGGGAATATCGAACCGTAGATAATTCTGCGCGGCTTTCCTGCCCGGAGGCGGACTGTCACGGACACCGCAAATGAGGAAGATTCCTTCGTCCATCAGGATATCGCTTATGCCCTCATACTGCGCAGCCGTTAATGCGAGTTCCGGAAAGACCACGCCGTCAATTCTGGAGACAGCCTTCCGCGCGTTCGTCAAGAGCTTCTTCAGTTGGCTAATCAGGTCGCCTTCCTTTTGAGCTCGCGAGGCCTTATCGCGCTCGTCCCGCGGGTTGTATTCAAAAAAACCAAACCCGCGGGCCATGTCCGCAAGTTCCGCCCGGCTCTTTTCGACGGGTTCAAAATCTGCGGGTGCTACCTCGAGCGGCCATGGAGCAAGCAGGAGATTCAGGCAGTGGCGATGTTCAGACAAGCACTCCGCCCATTTGACTTTGACGTCTCCGGCTGGACAAAGCGCGAGGTTGTGAGTAAACGAACGAATGGTTATTCCGCTTTGTGGCGTGTGTAGTTTTGGCAGTACTCTGACCGTGGAGTGATGTACTCTCTTGCACAGAGTGGAAACTTCCTGCGTCAGAGTAGTTTCTGCGAGTCGCTTGGACGCTTGTACTCTGAAGTCGTTCGCCGCCGCGGCCGGATTAGGAAGAGTGCACCCAACTCCGATACAGGCTTCGTCTGCCGCAGCGCATAGCTGAATCAGCACCGCACAGAGATCTCCTTCTGCGCAGACACTCTCAACGGGCATTGACGTGTTCTTGCAGAGGATTCTGTACCAGTCGCGGATTTGTTTCGGTGGCTTGTCGGGCTTCTGGCTCCAGGCATACCCGAGCGCTTTTATGCTTTTAGTCCACTCGTTGAGGTTGCCGTTACGCTGCCAGCCGGAGACCGCGTGAGCGTAAGCGCCCGACTTGAGCAGCAAAGCGGCCACGAGAGCGAAAACGTCAGGTGGCCAACGCAGTAATTCTTCGTCCTTCCAGACGGAAGGCGCGATGTATTCGCCAAACTGTTCAACAGTAAGGCCTGCGGACGGGACGATAGGAGGACTCTTCTTTGCTCTAGGCACGGGGACACCTCAAGAGACGCAAGGAAAAGGAGTCTGTGAGAACCGCGCGGGAGTCTAGCACAGTCACTGGCGCGCGCCAATGCAATTAAACGCGTACGCCGCGCCAATCGCGTATAATCCGTGGAACCTGTAGAGAGGAATCTCGCTTATGGAACCAGTTGCTTCTGTCCTGGGGTTTCTGTTCTTCGGCTTCATGGCGATTGTGTTGCTTGTTATCGCCGCCAAGACGATCCGAATTGTGCCGCAAGCTACCGTGATGCTCGTCGAGCGCCTCGGCAGGTTTGATAAGGTCGCCAGCAGCGGCCTCAACATCCTCGTGCCGTTTCTCGACAAGCCTCGTGCTGTTTATTGGACCAACACGCGTCCCGGTTTGACGTCGATCGATCTGCGCGAACAGTACATCGACCTGCCGCCGCAACCGGTTATCACGCGCGACAACGTCACGATTCACGTCGACTCCGTCGTCTACTGGCAGATCACCGATCCCGTGAAAGCCGTTTACGAGATGAACGATCTGGTCGGCGGTATCGTGCAGCTCACGATCACCGGCATGCGCGCGGTGATGGGCGACATGGACCTGGACCACACACTCTCGCAACGCGATCAGATCAATTCAAAACTGCGTTTGATTCTCGACGAAGCAACTGACAAGTGGGGCGTGAAAGTGACGCGCGTCGACGTGAAGAACATCAACCCGCCGGAAGACGTGCGCATCACGATGGAGAAACAGATGACTGCCGAGCGCAACCGTCGCGCGCTCGTATTGCAAGCCGAAGGTGATCGACAAGCTGCGATAACTCGTGCGGAAGGTGAGAAGCAAGCCGCGGTGACGCGTGCGGAAGGCGAAAAGCAGGCGGCGATTCTCGCGGCTGAAGGCGCGGCCCAGGCGCGTCTGCGGGCGGCGGAAGCGGAGTCGGAAGCAATCAATCGCGTTGCGCAGGCGATTCCGGGAGGCGATCCCGGCCAGTACTTGATTACCACGCGATACATCGACAGCCTGCGCGACATGACGCGTAGTAACAATTCAAAAGTGATCTTCATGCCGGTGGAAACTTCGGCGATGTTGTCGAGCGTCGGCGCGATCAAGGAAGTGCTTTCACAAACCGGCGAGCTGAGTGGCGAACGCGAGAACCCACCACCACCGCCGCCACGACCGCGCGAACTGCCGCGGTAACGGCCACGGATGAACGCGGAGAACACGGACGGAACCAGGCAGTGGCGGATGTTCTGTGCGTTCGAACTTCCGCAAACGTTGCGTCGGGCTATCAATGATCACGCACAACGAGTGCGTGAAGCGGTGCCTGAGGCGGCGGCGAGTTGGAGCCGGCCGGAGAACGTTCATTTGACGGTGAAGTTCTTTGGGAATGTGGACCAGGCTAAGGTGCCTATCATTTCGGCTTCGGCGGCGCGCGCGGCGAAAGAGTCTTCGGCGATCGAGATTGAAGTAGGGAAGACGGGTGTGTTTCCGCGGCCGAGCCGTCCGCAAGTGTTATGGATCGGCGTTAACGATTCTTCAGGGGCGCTGGCGAAACTGCAGCAACGGCTGGAAGACGAGTTCGCGAGTGAAGGGTTCCCGAAAGAGAATCGTCCCTTCCGCCCCCATCTCACGATCGCGCGCATTCGCCGGCCACAAAACGCAAACCAATTGGCCCAAATCCATCTTGGCTTGCCATTCACCGACGTCGCAGTGCGCTTCGATGAATTGATCCTTTTCAGGAGTGAGTTGAGCAGCAAAGGCTCGAAGTACAC
>DASUPR010000492.1:0-6233 GCA_036281015.1 Pyrinomonadaceae bacterium | reverse complement strand
TGTCGAAGAGAGTGGGAGATCTTCCATGACATCGCTCAGACTGTCGGGCCAGGCGCCGGTTGTCGCTCGCACGCGTGTGTGGACGTCACCGGCGTGGCTGACGGTCTTGATAGCGGCAGCGATGGCCGGCGCGTTCCTGCTGTACAGAGCTAACCTCGATAACGCCCAGACGGCTGCGAGCTTGCTAGCCCAAGCGATCGTGGCTGAAACACATCGAGGACGTACAGCGGATCGCGTCGCTCATCGTTCGCTCAATCTAGAGATACGCCGCTCGAGCGAAGGAGCGCTCGTCTCGCGCCACACCATACAGTCGTGGGAGAACTACGATTCGCATCGCCGGATTCAGCGGCTTTACGATGAGAGCGGGCGCTTGATTGCCGCGGCGACGCAGAACGCCGACGGCTCACGCACGCTCTATCATCACCGTTCAAAACTCGCACAGCCCCGCGGCGCAACTCCCGACAGTTTGCTGCTCGATCTCGACGACGTTTGGCAATTGACGCCGTCTATCCAGGACTACAAAACGATCATCGCCGATTCCACGGCGGCGGTCGTGACGGAACGAGCAACCGACTACGTCGTCACTTTCGAAAAGGAACGAACAATCGGCGCGAGTCGATTGATCAGGGCCACGTTGACGCTGGCGAAGTCTGATCTTCGTCCGATCGAACAGACGCTCGTGGTCCAACGTGGCGAGGAGTTGCGCGAGTACAAGTTTGTTGAGACCAGGTTTGAGGTGCTTCCTGCAAGAGATGTCCCTGCAAACGTCTTCGAGATCGAGCGGGAGTTGGTGAAAGAGGTAAGCGGCGGCGCCGTTGCGCCGCGGAACTCTGGTCCAACTGCCCCCACGTCGGCGACAGCTTCAACAGAGCTGGAGATCGACGTTGCATACTTGCTCAGTCAGGCTAAGGCCGACAGGAATGAGCAAGTCGCCCTCACGCGCAGCGCGAGTGGGTCACTGCGCGTTGAGGGAATAGTCGACACTGCTGAACGGCGCAACGAGTTCCTGCACGCGTTGCGTCCGTTCAGCAGCAATCCGGCGGTGACTATCGACATCCGCACTGTCGATGAAGCTGCCGCGAGGCAAAAAACCGGTGCGGTCAAAGAGACTGTTAGAGAAGTTGAAGACACTGGCGATGCGATCGCGGTCGAGGAGGACTTGCGCGATTACTTCGCGCGGCGTGGACTCGGCGCCGCCGCGGTGGACCAATCTGTGCGCGCGTTTTCGTCGCGCGTAGTGAACCAGAGCTATCGCGCGCTACTGCGCGCGGTCGAGTTGAAGCACATGGTCGGGCGTGTTGCGCGCGTCGACATGCGCACAGTCGCGCCGGAGGCTCGTTCCAAGTGGCTCGAGATGATGCGCGCGCAGGCGGCCGCGTTCGAGCGTGAGAATGCTGCACTGCGCCGCGAGCTACAGCCCGTCTTCTTTTCCGAAGCATCTCCCGATGTAGTTGAAGAGATCGCGATCAACAACGATGCGGACCTGAGTCGCGCGGTTGAGCGCTTGCACCGGTTGGCGCTCGCAAACAACGACGCGGTTCGGCAGGCGTTCATGATCTCTAATGCCAGTTCCGCGGCGGCGTTCAAGTCGCCACAGTTCAGACGCAATTTGGAAGGAGCAGCCCGGTTGTCGGACCGCATCTCGCGGTATTAGCGGCGACAAACCGACAGCTCCTCCTCGTGCGTTCGCAGCAGATGAGAGGAGCTGAAACGAAACTCACGCGCTTTTCATCGCCCGAAAGCACGTCACCGAAAAGGAGGAGCAATGCCAAGCAGTCCGGAAGTCTGTCCCTTTGTCGTCTGTCCTCACATGAATTCGGTTTTTAGACGTTTGATTATTAGTTCATTTCTTCTGCTCGTCCTTATTTCAGTAAACAGCTCCGTCGTTTCGGCGCAAAGTCCGACCGCCACACTTACGGGCACGGTTACCGATCAGAACGACGCCGTCGTTCCCGGCGTGAACATCGCAGTCATCAGCATCGCTCAGGGTTTTCAACGCTCCACCGTCACCGACGAGGAAGGCGCTTTCGTCGTTCCACTACTTCCGGCGGGAAGCTACACGGTCAAAGCCGAACGCGAGGGTTTCAGTCCGGCTGAAGCGCGCGACGTGATCCTGAACGTCAACGACCGTGTTGCGCTCAAGATTCAGTTGAAAGTGGGAAGCATGAACAGTCAAACAGTCGACGTGATCGACACGCCGGCTTTGCTCGATCAATCACCGGCAGTCGGGACCACCGTCGATCGACAGTTCGTCGCGAACCTGCCGCTCAACGGCAGAAGCTTTCAATCGTTGATCGCGCTGACGCCGGGAGTTGTGATGGTTCCGGGATCGTCAGTGAATAATGTCGGGCAGTTCAGCGTGAACGGACAGCGCGCGAATGCCAATTACTTTATGGTCGACGGCGTAAGCGCAAACACAGGCAACGGCGCGGGAGCTGCGCCCGGTCAGGCGACCAGCGGCACGCTGCCGGGCCTCACGACATTCGGCGGCACCAACAGCATGGTCTCAGTCGAGGCGATGCAGGAGTTCCACGTGCAAACCTCGACCTACTCCGCGGAGTACGGCCGCGCACCCGGCGGCCAGATCTCGATCGTCACGCGCTCCGGCTCAAACGAATTCCACGGCTCGCTTTTCGATTACGTCCGCAACGACAAGTTCGACGCGAACGACTGGTTTGCAAACCGCGCGCAGCAGACCCGGCCTCCGGAACGTCAGAACGACTTCGGCGGAACCTTTGGTGGTCCACTCTTACTACCACGCTTCGGCGAAGGCGGTTCGCAACCGTGGTATGACGGCAGAAACAGAACTTTCTTCTTCATCTCTTACGAGGGACTGAGATTAAGAACTCCAAAGTTTGCTTTGACCAATGTGCCGTCAATCAATCTCCGGCAAACGGCAAACCCGGCGATGCGGCCGATTCTACAGGCGTTCCCTCTTCCTAACGGGCGTGTTTTGGCGAACGGTTTCGCCGAGTTCACCGCAAGTTACTCCGACAGCCAGAGGCTGGACGCGACCAGCATTCGCATCGATCATGCCGCGGGCAATCGCTTCACCTTGTTCGGTCGATACAACATCGCGCCGTCGCATGGCGAGCGGCGAGATGCTGCGAGCAATCTCAGCACGATTGTCGGCACTGACCTGCGCCAGGAAGTATTCACCGCCGGCGCCACGATGCTGTTTAGCTCCGCAATCAGCAATGAACTCAGGGTGAATTACACGCGCAACGAGGGCAAGTTCATCCAGCGGCAAGACAATTTTGGAGGCGCGGTTCCGGTTCCGCGCGAAGTGCTGTTGCCGGCGCAATATGCCCCGGCCGGGAGTAATTCAAATGGCAGTGCGACATTCTTCCTGCCCGGGATGTCTACAGGTTTTGGACCACAAGCCGCCATCAGCAATGCCACGACTTCGCAGCGCCAGTTCAATATTATCGATACGCTTTCATTAACCACCGGAGCCCATCAATGGAAGTTTGGAGTGGATTACCGGCGGCTCACGCCGATCCTTTCTCCCCGCACCTACATCCTCGGGCTGTTTTTCTTTACGCCGGCGGAGCTCACCAATGCCGTGGCGTCGATCGCTTCGATCAGTGCGGGTGTTGAGACACGGCCGATCTACCACGAGCTTTCGATCTTTACGCGTGATTCGTGGCGGGTGACGCCACGCCTCACCCTTGATCTTGGCCTGCGCTGGGACGTGAATCCGGCGCCCGGCGAAGCCAACGGCAACGATCCGCTGGCGATCGTAAACGCCGATAGTCCGTCAACGCTGGCCCTGGCTCCCCGCGGTACACCGCTCTGGCAGACCACTTTTAATAACTTCGCGCCTCGATTCGGTGTTGCTTACCGAATGTTTGACACACCGGGCCGCGAGGCCGTGGTCCGCGGCGGCTTTGGTGTGTTTTACGACACCGGAAATTCACAGGGCTCAGCCGGGTTTGAGCGCTACCCGTTTGTGCCAAGCATTACACAATCGAATGTGGCCCTTCCTCTTTCGGCCGCCCAAGTGGCTCCGCCGCCGTTTACTATTGCTCCCCGGCACGGCGGCATCACTACTTCCGATCCGCATCTCAAACTGCCTTATACGCTGCATTGGAATTTCGCCTGGGAGCAGTCACTCGGCCGCGAGCAATCACTTACGACAACGTACGTTGGCAACGCCGGGCGCAGGTTGCTGGTTCAGCGCACGCTCAGCCTCACCGCGTTCAACCCAAACTTTTCGGACCTGCGTCTGATTACCAACGACGCGTCTTCGGATTACCACGCGTTGCAGATGCAGTTTCAACGACGCCTTTCACGCGGCATTCAAGCGCTCGTTTCTTACACCTGGGCGAAGGCGATCGACGTGGTCTCTTCCGATGTCGTTAGCAACTTGCTGCTGCGTGGACCTTCCGATTTCGACATTCGGCACAATCTGACCGGAGCGGTTACGTATGACATTCCGGCTCCGAGACAAAACGGCTTGGCAGCAGCAATTCTTCGCCGGTGGTCCATCGACACTCGCTTCAACGCCCAGTCCGCTCTGCCCTTGAACATCGTTTCGGGAATCATTCTCGATCCCTCTGACGGCACCCAGATCGCGCGCCGCGCAAACCTGATTGACGGTGTTCCGGTTTACCTTGATAACCCGAACGCTCCCGGCGGACGCGTGATCAACCGGGCTGCATTTGCGATCCCTCCGCCGAACCGGCAAGGCAATTTGGGCCGCAACATCATCCGCGGGCTGCCGGCCTGGCAGATCGATATGGCGTTACGCCGCCAGTTCAACTTAACTGAGAAACTCAATCTTCAGTTACGAGCCGAAGCATTCAACATCTTCAATCATCCGAACTTCGGCGCCATCAACAATTCGTTAACCAGCACGACGTTTGGACAAGCAACGAACATGCTGGGCTCACAACTGACGGGCCTGAACCCGCTCTATCAAATTGGTGGACCACGCTCCATGCAGTTTGCGCTGATCGTACGGTTCTAAAGGAGCGCGCTTTGACTAGCAAACGTGGCCTTCTAGTTGTGTGCGTGGTCCTTCTTGGTCTGGCGCACATGGTCATTCAACCGTGTGCCGCGAACGCGAAACGCGGTGCTGCACCGCCGCTCACTAAGCTGCGCAAGGTTGATCGCGAACGGGCAATTGCGGCAAAGCTGCAGAACAAGAAGGACGTCATGCTCGTCCTGGCCGCGAAGCCCGGCATGAATGCGGCAGTAGTGCGACAGGCCACGAACATCGGAGCAGTGGTCAGGTTTCGTGAAGATTCAGTCGATTATCTACGCCTGAGAGTTCCTGTAAATCGCATTTACGATATTGCCGGGTTGAGTACGGTCGAGGTCGTGGCCGTGGACGGCGTACAACTCTACAAGACATCGCAGGACATACCTGTCGGAAGGTCGAAAGAAACCCCGCCGCCGGACAAGAATACACCTCCAGAGAATCCTTTCCTTCCCACAGCCGACATTGGCGCGCCACAGTTCATTCGCGACCACCCGACTTTTGACGGACGCGGTGTGACGATTGCGAATGTGGACGGCAACTCACCGGATACACTCACGCCCGAGCTGCAAACCGCGCTTTCAATCGACGGCACTCCCCTTCCCAAATTTTCAGACGTGATCAATGCGCTCGATCCCATCGACGACGATTCTTCTATACGAGTCGATATGTCGAGTGAAGTTGAAGCACGTAACGGGCGCTTTGAATGGAAGCAAGCCATTTATCAAAGCCCGGCTGACGGCAAGTACCGGCTCGGTTTCTTCTATATCGATGCGTTCGGCGGTGGTCTGCTGCGGCGTTATCTTCCGCAACTCAGCAAAGACAAGAATTCTTTGCCCGTTCTTTGGCAGGAACAGTCCAATCTTGTGTGGGTGGACACAAACCTGGACCAGAGCTTCGCGGACGAAACGGCACTAACCGATTTCAACTCTTCGTATCGCGCGGGTGTTTTAGGCAAAGACGATCCCGCGACTCCCTTGCGTGAGACCGTCGCCTTCACGATCCTGACGAACCCTCATTACAAACTGATCTATCTCGCGCCACTCGCAAACGGCCATGCGACAGCCACGGCGAGCGTCGCGGCAGGCCACAATTTCTTCGGCGGCCGGATGAATGGCGTTGCACCCGGAGCCCGCATCGCATCGGTGCTCAGAAAATCGCTGACGCACTCATTCATCGAAGCGATGATTCTCACAATGAAGAATCCAAGGGTCGATTTCGTTAGCTTGCAATGGGTCGCCATCATGCC
>DASUPR010000491.1:0-6717 GCA_036281015.1 Pyrinomonadaceae bacterium | reverse complement strand
GCCTTCTCGAGTTTTTCTGTAAACGATCTCCAGCAAGCGAAAGAGTTTTACGGTCAAACACTCGGACTCGACGTTAAAGAAGCCGCTGAAGGCCTGGAAATACGTAATGGAGGGCAGAGTGTCTTCCTCTATCCGAAACCGAACCATACCCCGGCATCATTCACCGTTCTGAATTTTCCCGTAGACGATATCGAAACAGCCGTTGACGAGCTTGAGGCTTTAGGTGTGAAGCTCGAGCATTATGATTTGCCCGACATGAAGACTGACGAGCGCGGCATCTTCCGTGGTCAGCCTGGACCACAAATCGCGTGGTTCAAGGATCCCGCGGGCAACATTCTGTCAGTTGTAGAGCCTAAGTAAACGTAGCCACGGATAACACGAACGAACACGGATCTGATTTGTTAATTCAGTCCGGGTTCGTCCGTGTAAATCTGTGGCTAAGCTTGTGTCGTCAGCGCCTGTGAACGTGGCGTGGCGCTGCTGTCTTCGTACGGCACCGCGTTCTCCGGCGAGATTCGATAACGCAGCAACGCGCCGACGCCGCCGATGTGTTGCAGCCGCGTGTCGTCCTCGATGAACGTGACGCGCGCCGCAGAAAGTAGATTCGCGCGGCGGACGAGTTCGTCGGCGACAGATTGCGGATCGAAGGTCGCCAGTGGTTCTCCGTCGGGTTCGTAAAGTTTTAGCACCTTCTTCACTTCCTCTTCGTCGTACGCGAGCTTGTCGGGTGTTGAAACGATCAGCATCTCTTCTACTTGTCCATTCGACAGCGCGGCGAGTGTGTCAGGCACGCCGGCAACGCCGAGATCGTCGGCCCGAAACTCATTCAACAGACGTTCGAGCTTCTCCATGTCGGTTAGCGAATCGTGACGGTGAAACGCTTTCAGCGACTCGTCGAAGAGCTCGTGCTCGGGCGTGTCGATGCCGAAGCTGAGCGCGTCGATCACTTTGTCCGACAACGCCGGTGTCAGTTGTTCGCGAATCAGCGGAATCACTACCGCTTCATCGCCCGCGAGAATGATGTTTTCGACTTCTTCCTCACTGACAACGCGTTCGAGCATCTGGACGACTTCCTTTACGTGACGCAGATGGTAGTTTTCCTCGTGCCGCTGATAACGTGCCTGCGACCAGCCACCGACGCTCGTTCGTTTCGTCTTCACGTTTTCAACCGTCTGCTCCTCGACTGTCCGGCCGGTCGCAAAAACGTAGATACGCGCGCGGTTGGTGTCGGCGAGCAAGACTGCGAAGCGCCGGTAGCGATCGATCAAGCGCGCGAGCGGATAAACGTGCGGCCGGTCAGAAACGAACAGGCGGTTCCTGTCGAAAGGCGCTTCAAACTCGCCGACCTCGAAGTAATCGTTCGCGGCAGTGCACGCAAAGATCGCCAGGCCTTGTGCTGTGGTTGGGACCTCGTTTTCGAGATAGTTGATTATGCGTGCCGTATCTTTTTCGAAGTTTGCCTGTTCGGGTGTGTTGTTCTCGTAAGTCTTCGCGCGCTCGTTCAGTTGTTTGCGAACGACGGGCATCACATTTCGCTTCCCGTTTTCATCGACACGCGCGTCCAGGTAAAAACTCACGAACGGACCCGACCCCGACTCTGGCTCGTATGCCAAAAGCTTTTCCAATAGTCGTTCGGCGTTGCTGGTGGTTTTGATTTCTTCTTTGGCGACCTCTTTCGCGAGGTCTTTGTTTTCAGTTGCCATAACGTTTCCTCATCGCGCGTGTACGCACACGCCTGTATTCGTACCGTACGTCGGGGGAAGTCGTCTGTTTAGTTACAGAGCAAAATCCACGGGAAATTGCTTTGTTCTACAACACCCTAAGCTGTTTCTATGCCGGAGCAGTAGTTGCGTCGCGAAGTGGTGTCATGACCACAAAGACCACTACGAACACTCTCGGATTGCTTGCCGTCGCCGCCGGCGGCGCGTGGGTAGTCAAATCACTTTTGACTCGCGGCCTGGAATACGACTTCAAAGACAAAGTCGTGCTCATCACGGGGGGATCGCGCGGGCTCGGCCTCGTGATGGCGCGCGAATTTGCCGCTGAAGGTGCGCGATTGGTGATTTGTGCGCGCGACGAGGATGAGCTCGAGCGTGCGCGAATGGATCTCGAGAGTCACGGTGCGGAAGTGATGATTTACCGGTGCGACGTGACGAGCCGCACGGACGTGCTCGAGATGGCGGCTGCGATCGAGAGTCGTTTGGGTGGTGTGGACGTGTTGGTGAACAACGCCGGCGTCATTCAAATGGGACCGATCGAAGTGATGACGCACGCCGATTTCGAGAAGGCGATGAACGCGCACTTCTGGGGGCCGCTGAACACGATGATGGCCGTGTTGCCGCGTATGCGGCAGAAGAAGAGCGGGCGGATTGTGAACATCTCGTCGATCGGCGGGAAGGTCAGTGTGCCTCACCTCGTGCCTTACTGCGCGAGCAAGTTTGCGTTGACGGGGTTATCGCGGGGAATGCGGACTGAGTTGCTGAAAGACGGGATTGCCGTGACGACGATTTGCCCGGGGTTGATGCGCACCGGGAGTCCGCGAAACGCGGGATTCAAAGGCAAGCACCGCGAAGAGTATGCGTGGTTCAGCATCAGCGACGCGTTACCGTTGCTTTCGGTGAGTGCCGAACGGGCCGCGCGCGAGATCCTGAGCGCGTGCCGCAGGGGTCGCACGGAAGTCGTGATCTCGGTGCCTGCGAAGCTGGCTGTTTTGTTTGATACGTTGATGCCCGAAGTGACTTCAAATCTCTTCGCCCTTGCGAACAAGCTTTTATTACCCACCCCGGGCGGTATCGGCGAACGCGAGGCGAAAGGGAAGGAGAGCGAATCCAGTTTGTCGCCGTCGTGGATTACCACGCTTAACGAACAAGCCGCAGCTCGCAACAACGAAGTTCTTTCCTGAACAGTTTGGGTTGAAGCTGAATTTCTAATGCGAATGTGCGAGGCTCGAAGGGCGTGGCGCGCTTTGAATGCTCACCGGTAAATTGGGCGCGCAGCAGATCTTCACGAGCCGCTCGCGGTCGCGCTGCATTTCCTGATCGCTCGCCAGCCACGACATCACATCCTTCAGTAATCGCGCTGCTTCGGGATCGGCGGGTTCGACGATGCGGTAGTGTATCCATTGCCCTTCGCGCCGGGCGTCCACGATGCCCGCGCGCCGCAGGTAGGCGAGGTGGCGGCTAATCTTCGGCTGATTCGTTTTCAGTATCTCCACAAAGAAACAGACACACACCTCGTCGGCGCGCAGCAGGTTCAACAGCCGCAGACGTGTCCGGTCGGCCAGCGCGCGAAAGAACAGTTCCTTGTCCAAATCAGCCTTTTTGCTCATACGCGAAAAATTTTACCACGAACTTGAATATATGTCTTGACGTATATGCGCCTGTGCGTATATATTCCGTGCCCATGAAGGAGAAAGAGAAATGACAGTACAGACCCTGAAAGCCCATTTGGCGCTGAACGTTCACAACGTGGAGCGCAGTATCGAGTTTTACAAAAAGCTGCTCGCGCTCGAGCCGAGCAAGGTTAGGACCGGATATGCCAAGTTTGACGTGCAAAACCCGCCCCTCAACCTGACCCTTAACGAACACACGTTTGGCGAGCGCGGCGCCTTGTCGCACCTCGGCATCCAGGTCGCCTCGACTAACGACGTGCTCGCAATCCGCGAGCGTTGGACCGAAGCGGGACTGTTGACGCGCGACGAGATGCAAACCAATTGCTGCTACGCGTTGCAGGACAAGACGTGGGTGCGTGATCCCGACGGCAACGAGTGGGAAGTGTTCGTGGTTTTGGAAGACAACCTTCCCGAAACTGCACCGTGCGAATGCGGTGAGAAAGTGACGACCGAAGCGGCCGCGACAACAACCGAGGCGGCATGTTGTGCGCCAACCCCAGTCGGACTTACGCATGAGAAATCTGCCGCAACGAGTTGCTGCTGAAGCACTCGGCACGGCAATGTTGCTGGCTGCGGTCGTCGGCTCCGGAATCATGGGAGAACGACTGGCAGCCGGCAATATGGCCGTGGCCCTTCTCGCCAACACGCTCGCGACGGGCCAATCCAGCCGTGACGCTTGCCAGAGCGACGAGCGATACGTTCAGTGGAATTCGTCCCGCGGACGCGCCTGGATTCATCGTCGCGCAACTTCTTGGCGCCGCAACCGCCACGCTACTCTTTCGCGGGCTGGCGTCCAGTCCTGAAAGTACAGAAAAAAAGTGAAGACATCTCCATTAAAAGTCTTGTTTCTCTGCACCGGTAATTCGGCGCGCAGCATCTTTGGTGAGTACTTGCTGAAACGCGCGGGCGGCGAACGGTTTGAAGTGTACAGCGCCGGCGCATTTCCGACAGGCAAGGTGAATCCGTTTGCGATTCGTGTGCTCAAGGACGTTTACGGCATCGACGCGACCGCCGCGCGCAGCAAATCGTTCGAAGAGTACGACGGTGTCGAATTTGATTTTGTGATCACCGTCTGCGACAACGCGCGCGAGTCATGCCCGGTGTGGCCGGGCCAGCCGAAAGTTCTGCACTGGAGTCTGCCCGATCCCGCGTTGGCAGAAGGGTCTGACGAGCAGATCTATAGCACGTTCAAAGAAGTCGCCGCGGCACTCCAGCGCCGCGTCGAGTTGTTCATGGCAGACAGCTGAGTCTGTGCGCGGGCGTACGAACGAAGTGTGGCCGATCACAGTGGTGGACTGGGACTGGAGCGGCGTGCCTGTGCCAGTTGAAGCAGCGGTCTTCGTCCCGCACCCTTCCCAGACCTATTAACTCTGCGAGGTCTCGTTTCTTCGTTGACGGCATTGAGTGATTGCACTGGTTGCGCTGCGTATTTTTCGAGCACGGGCCGCAGTCGTTCGAGCTTTTCGTAGAAGACCACGACAACCTCGCCATGCTCCATCGTCCTGACGGCGTGATGCAGTGCTTCGTTCTCGTCGAGCACGATGTGACAGTCGGTTTGCGGCGCTTCCTCGAGAGCGGCATCGCAAAGAATCTGAGCTACTGCGCCCGAGTCGCGGCCGCGAAGATCGTGATCTTCACGGATGATGAGCCGGTGAAACCCGCGTGCCGCAACCCGGCCCGCATGCACGATCACGCTGTCGTCACGATCACCCGGAACGCCAATCACACCCGTGACGCGCCGGTCTTCCCACTTACTCGCCATCTGGCAGATCGCTTCGAACGCATTCGGGTTGTGACCGTAATCAACCATCACGTGACCGCCGTTCAGTTTGTAAAGGTTCGCGCGCCCGGGATTGTCCGTGTAACTCGAAAAACTCTTTAAGCTTTTCGAGATCGCGTACCGCGGCACGTTGTTGGCGCGACACGCGGCGACAGCAGCCAACAAGTTCGACACCTGAAACTCGGCAGCTCCGTTCATCGTCACGGGCACCAGGGTCACGTCGACGATTCGTATGATTTCGTTTTTCGTTGCTTCGACCAGCCAGCCATCCTGAAACAGGAAAGCAGTTCCACCCTGAAGCAGGTGTTCGCGAATGACCGGGTTTTCGCTGTTCAAAGAGAAGTAGAAGATTCGCTTCTTACGTTTCGTTACGGATCTCTGCCGGCCAATGCCAACAACCGATTCGTTATCGGCGTTCAAAACCAAAGTGCCGCCCTCAACCACGCGTTCCGCGACCAGCGACTTGATGTAGGTAACGTCGTCGATAGACTTGATCCCGTCCTGGCCCAGGTGATCGTCGCCGATGTTCGTGATCACGCCGACGTCAGACCAGTCGTAACCAAGTCCGCGTCGCACGATTCCACCGCGTGCGGTTTCGAGCACCGCAACGTCGACTGCCGGATCCGATAACACGGCCTGCGCGGAACCGGGACCGGTCGTGTCACCTCCCGCAACTTTTTCACCGGCGATGTAAATGCCGTCGGTCGTCGTCATTCCGACGGTCTGTCCGAGGTCTTGCAGCACGTGACCAATCATGCGCGTGACGGTTGTCTTGCCGTTCGTGCCGGTCACGCTGATGATGGGAATGCGGCCGTTCTCACCTTTTGGATACAGCATCTCCACGATGGCGCCGCCGACGTCGCGCGGCTGCCCCTCGCTCGGAAAGCAGTGCATGCGCAAACCCGGGCCGGCGTTCAACTCCAGAATGCCGCCGTTCGTCAGAGGTTGCGAAATGTCGTCAGCGATCAAATCGATACCACAAATATCGAGACCGACGAGCCGTGCGGCGCGCTCGCACATCGATTTGATCGACGGATGCACTTCGTCGGTGACGTCGCGCGCGGTTGCGCCTGCCGAAAGATTCACTCGTTCTGAAAGAATGAGTTCTTCGTGCTGGCGCGGAACATATTTCGTCGTCAGATTGACTCGCTTGAGATGTTGGACCACGGAATGATCGACCCGAATCTGCGTCAGCGGCTTTTCGTGACCTTCGCCACGCAGCGGATTTTTGTTCTCGGCGTCGATGAGTTCTTTGATCGTGTGTTTGCCGTCCCCGATCACTCTACAGGGCGTGCGTTCGCTGGCTGCGATCATCTTGTTATCGACGACGAGCAGCCTGTAGTTGCGGCCCGTTAACAATTTTTCGACCAACACGGTATGCGAAAACGAACTGGCGTTGTTATACGCCTGTTGTATTTCGTCCGCGGTTTCGAGTCCGATCGAAACGCCATTGCCCTGGCGGCCGGTCAACGGCTTCACGACCACAGGCGCGCCGAGCTCGCGCATCGCCGCGACCGCTTCAGCAGCCGATCTCACGACGCGGCCT
>DASUPR010000490.1:0-7048 GCA_036281015.1 Pyrinomonadaceae bacterium | reverse complement strand
ATCCGAAAGGTCCGCGCCGTCGCGACCGCCGGTGCCCGGAATCGGATTACCTTGTTCGTCGAATTCCATACCGAAGTCGAGCCCCATGCCGTTGAGGATCTCTTTGATCTCGTTGAGCGACTTCTTGCCGAAGTTCTTCGTCGCCAGCATCTCGCGCTCGGTGCGTTGGACCAGGTCGCGGATGGTGCGAATGTCGGCGTTCTTCAAGCAGTTGTAAGAACGGACCGAAAGCTCCAGCTCGTCGACCGAGCGATCCAGCTGATCGTTGCGCGGCAACGGCGGGCGCTCCATCTTCGCGTAAGCGTAGTCGTCGGTATCTTCCTCGAAGTTGATGAAGATGGACATGTGGTCCTTGATCAACTTCGCCGCGAGACCGATCGAATCTTCCGGTTTAACCGAGCCATCCGTCCAAACCTCGATCGTCAACTTGTCGAATTCGGTGTTCTGGCCCAGACGCGCGGCTTCGACGTTGTAGTTAACTTTCTTGACCGGCGTGTGGACCGAGTCGATCGGGATGTAACCCAGCGACAAGTCTTCATCGAAATTGCGATCGGCGGAGACATAACCACGCCCACGCTTCAAGCGCATCTCGACGCGCAGCGATCCACCTTCACTCACGGTCGCGATGTGCACAGTCGGGTCGAGAATCTCGACGTCGGCATCAGCTTCGATATCCGCCGCAGTGACTTCGCCGGCTTCCTCTTTGTTGATGCGTAGAGTTTTCGGCTCACTGCTGTGCAGCTTGAAGGGCACCTGCTTCAAATTCAGGATCACGTCGGTGGCATCTTCCACCACGCCCTTGATCGAGGAGAACTCGTGCTCCACACCTTCGATTTTGACTGCCGTAATTGCTGCGCCCTCAATCGAGGAAAGAAGCGCACGACGAAGCGAGTTGCCGACTGTTGTGCCGAAGCCCCGTTCGAACGGCTGGGCCGAAAAACGGCCGTAACGTTCCGTCAGCGTCTCCGCGTCTGCCGCGAGCCGGCGCGGCATTTGAAATCCCTGCCAAAGATTATTTTGATCCATAGCCATAAGCGTTCGAGTCCCCAAAAATTACTTGCTATAAAGTTCGACGATTAACTGTTCATTGATCATGCGGTCGATGTCGTCGCGCACCGGCAGACTGGCCACACGCGCACTCATGTCGCCGCCGTCAGCCGTGATCCACGAGGGCCGGCCACGGCCTGATGCCGTTTGCCATGCGCCTTCGATGTGAACGTTCTTGCGGCTGAGCTCGCGCACGCTGATCGTGTCGCCGGGTTTCACCTGATAAGAGGGAATATCGACTTTGCGATCGTTAACGAGAATGTGACCGTGATTGACCAGCTGTCTGGCCTGACGGCGGGAAGTCGAGAAACCAGCGCGATAGACAGCATTGTCCAGTCGCCGCTCCAAAAGGAACAGGAGGTTCTCGCCGGTAATCCCCTTCATGCGAGCGGCGCGTTCGAAGTAGTTGCGAAACTGCCCTTCGAGAATGAAGTAGATACGCTTGACCTTTTGCTTCTCGCGCAACTGCTGGCCGTAACCGACCAGCGCCTTGCCGCGTCGCAGCGAGTTGCCATGCTGCCCGGGCGGTTGAGTACCGCGTTTTTCAATCGGGCAAGCGGGTTTGTAACAACGATCGCCCTTCAAAAAAAGCTTTGCGCCTTCGCGACGGCAAAGGCGGCACACTGCATCTCTATACCTAGCCAACTATTTTGCCTCCAGTCTGTGTTAGACGGAAAAGTTTACAGGTCAGGTCATTGCCAATTTTCGATTGCTGATTGCCGATTTACTTCGGCCTGCAACCTTGACGACACCGGACCCTTCATCCTTTGGGTTATTTCATTGCCTTAAACTCGTCGCCGCTTTGGCGGCCTGCAACCGTTGTGCGGAATCGGCGTCGTATCGCGAATCGTGATCACGCGAATGCCGGCGTTGGCAATTGCGCGGATGGCTGATTCACGGCCGCCGCCCGGGCCTTTCACACGCACCTCACATTGGTGCATGCCCGCTTCGTGCGCCTTCTTCGCTGCTTCGAACGCAGCTTGTTGCGCCGCGAAGGGCGTGCCCTTACGCGAACCGCGAAAACCGCGAGCGCCTGCCGATGATTGCGCGATCAGATTTCCTTCGAGGTCCGTGATCGAGATCATCGTGTTGTTGAAGGACGCCGCGATATGAACGATACCGTTGGGAACGTTCTTCTTCTCTTTCTTACGAAAGACCTTCTTTTTTCCGCCTGCTTTTGCCATAAACCATTTCCGATTTTTGAATCAACAATGCCTTTATTTCTTGCCTGGCGCCTTCTTCTTGGCGATGGTGGCGCGACGCGGACCTTTACGAGTGCGAGCGTTGGTGTGCGTACGCTGTCCACGCACGGGTAACGCACGGCGATGCCGCAGTCCACGATAGCAGCCGATGTCCATCAGCCGCTTGATATCCATCTGCACACGCTTGCGCAGGTCGCCTTCAATCTCACCCTGAACTTCCAGGATGCCACGAATACGGCTCAGCTCGTCTTCACTCAGATCGCGGACGCGCGTGTCGAGGTTGACACCCGCTTCCTTCAACACCGCGTTCGAACGCGAACGGCCGATGCCGTAGATGTAGGTGAGACCAATCTCAGCTCTTTTGTTAGGTGGCAGATCTACTCCAGCTACACGTGCCATCTTTTATTTCTCGCTATCCTTGTCTCTGTTTATGCTTGGGATTGGCGCAAATCACCCGCACCACGCCTTTGCGGTGGATGACTTTGCACTTGTCGCACATCTTCTTTACCGACGCACGGACTTTCATGACTTAACCTCGTACCTATTTGTATCTATAAGTGATGCGGCCGCGATTCAGATCGTAGGGCGAAAGCTCTACTAAAACCCTGTCACCAGGAAGAATGCGAATAAAGTGCTTGCGCATTTTCCCCGAAATGTGCGCGAGCACCTGATGCTGGCTCTCTTCCAACTCAACCCTGAACATAGCGTTAGGCAAAGTCTCCAGCACCTTTGCCATGACTTCTATAGCCTCTTCCTTCGCCATATCCTCTCAGATTGAAGTTTTGACGCTGCCGACAAACTGCGAATAATAGCACGCAGGTTTCAGCCTTGCCAAGCCGCGCGGCTCGCCATACAACGCCGTTCCAACCCCGAAGGTGTTCGCTAGGCCGGGGCCGCGGACGCCTCGCGCACCAAAGTCAGCACTTCCGGACCTTCTTCCGTGATCGCGATGGTGTGCTCGACATGGGCGCTCGGCTGGCCGTCCATCGTCACGACCGTCCAGCCGTCGGCCAGTACCTTCGTGTGGTGCGAGCCAAGGTTCACCATCGGCTCGACCGCAAAAACGTACCCTGCCTTGATCTTCTGACCCAATCCGGGGCGCCCGTAGTTCGGAATCTGCGGGTCCTCGTGCATCCGGCGGCCGATGCCGTGTCCAACATAGTCACGAACTATCGTGTAGCCATTCGCCTCAGCGTGCTCCTGCACCGCCCAACCGATGTCGCCGAGATGCTTGCCCGGCCGGCACTGCTCGATCGCCCGCTCGAGACACTCCTCGGTCACCTGGATCAACTTCAGCCGGTCCTCGCTCACGTTTCCGACCGGCACCGTCGCCGCCGTGTCGCCGACAAACCCTTCCAACGTCACGCCGACGTCGATCGAGAAGATGTCGCCCTCCTGCAAACGGTAATTGGAGGGAAAACCGTGAACGATCTGCTCGTTAACCGAGGCGCAAATCGAATACGGGAAACCGTTGTAACCCTTGAACGTCGGCAGCGCGCCCGCATCGCGAATCATCTTCTCCGCGGCGCGGTCGACGTCCATCGTGGTTACACCCGGCTTGACGAGCGTTCGCAGATGCGCCAAAACCTGCCCCACGAGCTGTCCCGCGGCGCGCATCTTTTCCAGTTCCCGTTTTGACTTCCCGATAATCATTTAACGATCTGTTCTATGTCCTGATAAATCTCTTCCGGTTCGCGAGTGCCGTCAACCGTTCGCAAAGCCGAACGATAATAGTCAATCAACGGCCGCGTTTGCTCGTCATAAGTGGCGAGCCTCGCTCGCACCGTCTCCGAATTGTCATCCGCTCGCTGCACCAACTGTGCTTCAGGATGCAGGTCGCAAACATTGTCGTTGCGCGGCGGCTTGAAATAGATGTTGTAAATCTCGTTGCAAACCGGGCAATTCCGCCGGCCCGTCATCCGCTTCTCGAGCAAGTCGTACGGCACGTCGATCAGCACGGGAACGATATCCATGCCCTGCTCGGCGGCGAGTTGTTCCAAACTCCGCGCCTGCGCCGGCGTGCGTGGAAAGCCGTCGAGAATGTAGCCGTTCTTGCAGTCGGGCTGCGCCGTGCGCTCTTTCACCAGCCGGGTTGTCAACTCATCGGGGACCAGTTGTCCCCGCGTCATAATATCTCTAACTTCCTGCGCCAGTGGAGTCTCAGCGTGCTTGAGCGCCCGGAAAATATCTCCGGTCGATATCTGCGGCAGATGCAGTCGCTCTTGAAGCAAGCGCGCCTGCGTGCCTTTTCCGGCACCAGGCGCACCCATCAACACGATGATTTTCGCCATAAGGATCAGGATCGCCGTCCGCGCAAACGGCCGCCACCTGGCCCGAGGAAACCGTCATAGTTACGCATGACCAGTTGGGCCTCGATTTGGGCCACGGTGTCCATTGCGACACCGACGAGAATGAGTAACGAGGTACCACCGAAGTAAAACTGATAACCCATGCCGTTGGGAATCCACGACAAACCGGGCGTCGTACTGACAAACGAGTCGAGCCACGCGCCAATCAACGGCAGTCTTGCCACTTTGAATCCGCTCAACATGAACTGCGGCACAAACGCCACTAGCGCGAGGTAAATCGCACCGACCGTCGTCAGCCTCGTGAGAATCGTGTTCAGATACTCAGCCGTCGCGCGGCCCGGACGGATGCCCGGCATGAAACCGCCGTGCTTGCGCAGGTTGTCGGCGACTTCTTCGACGTTGAAAACAATCGACACGTAAAAGAACGTGAAGAAGATGATCAGCGACAGAAAGATCAACTCGTAATACGGATCGCTGGCGTGGAACGTCTGAAAGAACGTCCAGATCTTGGCCCACGTCGTGTTCATGTTATTCGGGTCGGGAGGAAACGCCGCAAACAAACTCTGCGGCATCGACAACACCGACGACGCAAAGATCACCGGGATAACGCCGCCCATGTTGATCTTCAACGGCATCGTCGTTTGCTGCCCGCCGACCATCTGCCGGCCAACGTGCCGTTTCGCATAACTCACCGGAATCTTGCGCCGCGCCGATTCAACAAAAACGATGAACGCGATGATGGCTATCAGCGCGATCACCATCACGATGACACCCAAAACTTCCATCGTGTCGCCGCCGCGAACCTTGTCCCAAACCTGGCTCACGCCATTCGGCAGCCCGATCACGATACCCGCGAAGATCAGCAACGAGATTCCGTTACCGACACCACGCTCGGTGATCTGTTCGCCCAGCCACATCACGAACATCGTTCCGGTGGTGAGCGTCAGGATCGTGGTGAACAGAAATCCCCACGTGGGCGCGCCGACGCCGTTGACCTGTAGCCAGTGGGCCACAAACCACGTCTGCACCCCGGCGAGTCCGACAGTCAGATAACGAGTCCACTGGTTGATCTTCTGCCGGCCCATCTCGCCCTCTTCCTGCAACTTTTTGAGTTGCGGCGAGACGACGGTCATGAGCTGCAAGATAATCGACGCCGTGATGTAGGGCGTCACGCCGAGTGCGAAGACCGAAATGGTGCGAAAGTTTCCGCCGGAAAAGAGATCGAGCACGCCGAGCAGGGTACCCGCAACGTCGCGCCAGACTTCGTCGAGACGCGCCTTGTTGATGCCGGGTGCACCGACGTGTGCGCCAAAACGGTAGACCGCGAGCAGGCCCAACGTAAAGAAAATGCGCCGGCGTAAGTCCGGCACATTAAACATATTGCGAACAGCGGCTAGAAACTTCTCCATAAAACCCCTTAGCCCTCGGCTTTAACTGGAGCGGCAATTTCCATTACAGCACCACCAGCCTTCTCGATCTTTTCGCGAGCGCTCTTCGTGAAGCGGTGCGCTGAAACACGAAGCGGCTTGGAAACCTCACCGTTGCCGAGCACTACCACATCATGTTTCGCCTTCTTGATCAAGCCCCGGTCGTGCAAAACCTCGGGCGTGATCTCTTCGTCGGCATTGAAATGCTGTTCGAGCGCCGCGAGACTGACCTCCAACCAGCGCTTCTTGAAGATGTTGGTGAAGCCGCGTTTCGGCAGACGGCGATGCAGCGGCATCTGGCCGCCTTCGAAACCGATCTTGCGCGAGTAACCCGAGCGGGACTTCTGTCCCTTCTCACCGCGACCCGCGGTCTTGCCCAGTCCGGAGCCTGGTCCACGCCCGACGCGTTTCTTCTTGTGGGTCGATCCCTTGGCGGGCTTGAGCGTATTAAGACTGATAGCCATTATTTTTCTACTCCACTATGCGCAGCAAATGCGGCACCTTCGCCACCGCGCCGCGCATCGCGTCCGTGTCCGGCCGCTCAACAATCTGGTTCAACTTCCGCAAACCCAGGCTACGCACGATTGTTTTATGCGTTTTCGGAGATGCGATAAAACTCCGGTAGTACTGGATACGAATCTTTCCGTTGTCAGTTTGCGTCTGTGCTCTCCGCGGCATGCTTACATCTCCTCGACTTGTTTACCACGCAAGCGCGCCAGTTCCATCGGATCCTTCATCCGCAGCAGCGCGTCGAACGTAGCCCGCACGACGTTGTGTGGATTCGTCGAACCCAACACCTTCGTCCGCACGTCCCTGACACCCACTGCCTGCATCACCGCACGCACTGCGCCGCCGGCGATCACGCCCGTGCCTTCCGATGCCGGTTTCACCAACACGCGGCCCGCGCCGTACTCACCGATCAACTGGTGCGGCAACGTGTTATTGATCAACGGCACGCGAATCAAATTCTTCTTCGCCGACTCGATGCCCTTCTTGATCGCGAGCGGAACTTCTCGCGCCTTGCCCGTGCCGAAACCGACGTGTCCACCTTCATCGCCAACCA
>DASUPR010000489.1:0-8052 GCA_036281015.1 Pyrinomonadaceae bacterium | reverse complement strand
CAAGGCAAGACGCTGGGCATTATCGGTCTGGGACGTATCGGGCGTGTCGTCGCTTCGCGAGCGCGCGCGATGGGCATGTTGATTGTCGCTTACGATCCGTTCATCGCACCCGAACAGGCGCGCGATCTCGAGATTGAGTTGGCGCCGTTGGAAGAGGTTTACGCGCGTGCTGACTTCCTGACCGTACACACACCGCTGACTGCCGAAACGCGCGGGCTAATCAATCGCGAGGTGTTGGCGAAGATGAAACGTGGCGCGCGTATCATCAACTGCGCGCGTGGCGGATTGGTTGACGAAGACGCGCTTTACGAAGCGATCACGAACGGAACGATCGCGGGCGCCGCGCTTGATGTGTTCGGCCAGGAACCTCCGTCGAGCGAACATCCGTTGCTGAAACTGGATCAGGTGATCGTCACGCCGCACCTCGGCGCCTCGACGACCGAAGCGCAGGAAGGCGTTGCGTTCACGGTCGCCGAGCAGATGCGCGACTTTTTGTTGACGGGTGCGTTGCGCGGTGCGGTGAATGTGCCTGCCGTCGGAATGAAAGAGCTCAGTTTGCTGCAGCCGTATGTCTCGTTGGCTGAAAGTCTAGGACGTTTTCAGGCGCAACTTGTCGACAAGCCCGTGAGCGAAGTGCGTATCGAGTTTGCGGGTGAAATCGTCGAGGTCGATGCAACGCCGGTGACTCGCGCGTTTCTCGCCGGACTGTTGCGCGACGTGAGCGCGCGTGTGAACGTTGTCAACGCATTCCTGATTGCGGAAGAGCGTGGCATTAAAGTGACGACGACTTATGTTCGCGCCAGCGGCGATGTGGCGCCTGCAATCAGAACCGAGATCACGACCGAACAAACAACGCGCAGCCTTGCCGGAACTCTTTTTGGTTACGGCGAACAGCGCCGTGAAGGTCGCATCACCGAGATCGACGGATTTCATCTCGAAGCCACACCGAAGGGCCACATGCTCGTGATGCGCAATAACGACGTGCCCGGCGTGATCGGGCAAGTCGGCACGATCCTCGGCGAACGCGGTGTGAACATCAGCCGCTTTCATCTCGGGCGTCGCGAACGCGGTGGCGAAGCGATGGCGCTGATAGAGATTGACGCGCCTGCGAGTAAAGAGACGTTGCAAGCATTACGCGATCTGGAGCAGGTCATCTCGGCTCAACCAATCGAACTATCTTAACTACATAAGAAGGAGCGATCATGCCAGTTTCTTCACGCGCCCTCGTCGAACTGGTTCTACTCGGTCCGACAAACGATCGTCGGCAGCTACAAGACTCGCCAGTGCTCGGAGACGTGTGGATTGCTTACGCTGTGAAACCGTCAGACGCAATCGACCTTCTCATCACTCCACACAGATCGCAGGCGGCTGGACCAGTGGCAGTGCGTATCGCGAAGCGGATCAATCGTCTCAGCGTGCGGCGCGCGCCGGGCCAGGAATCACAGATCGCCTATCTGCAAGGTCTCGTCGCGGCGCGACTCTTCTTTGAAGAACTGCTTCGCGTAGTCGTGCCGATGACGCAGTGGTGGAACCAGGCGAAAGTTCAGGAGGGGCTGAAAGATCTTGGCGGCGCACGACTGAAGAAGAGAATTCAGGCCATCATCGATTGGACCAGGTCGAGGAACGAGGACGAACAAGCGCGCACCGCGGCGGCGTTTGCGGAGTTTAGTGCGCTCGACCGGTACACCAGCCTTGCCGGGATCATTCTCTGGGCAGGAATGCAGCCGAAGAACAAGAAGTCGACGCTCGGAGCCGGCGACGCGCTTGCGAAACTCAAAACACCCGAGCCGATCGTCAAGTTGTTGGGCGACGTCTTCGGCAAGATTCTAAAGGACCCGGAATTTGCTTCCACGGATGCAGAGCCGCAGATTTGGCAAGTCTCGTTGAATCGCAAAGCAATGCCCGCGGTGAGTCGCTCAGTGCCGTCGGTCAAAGGCGATGCTGCGAGAACGCTGTTCAACGTGCGTTGTGAAAACATCCGTTGGGCCGTGCTTGATTCGGGCATCGACGGCAAACATCCGGCGTTCAACGACGCGAAGGGCGAGAGCCGCATCATCAAGGCGTTCGACTTCAGCAACATTCGCCAGATTGTCAGCCTCGACAACATCGATACCAACACGCCTGAATTCAAAGCGCGACTCAAAGAACTGCGCGCGGGCCGCGAGAAGGAACTCTCAGCGAAAGAAGCCACGCGGCTGCTCAAAGCGCTGGCCGAAGACGCGGAAAACGATCGCCCGATTCACTGGGAGCTGGTGGAAAAGTTCATCTCGATCGATCCGAAGACGACGCCGTCGAGCGGTCACGGCACGCACGTCGCCGGAATTCTCGGCGCGGCTGCGAATGGCCAGCCGCAGTTTGCCGACGGCATGTGTCCGGATATCAGGTTCTACGACTTTCGCGTGCTCGGAAAGACGTTGCACGATACTGAATTCGCGATCATCGCGGCGCTTCAGTACTTGCGTTATTTAAATGACCGTCACACGTACCTCAGCATTCACGGTGCGAACCTCAGCTTGTCGATTCCGCACGACGTGCGCAACTTCGCGTGTGGCCGGACGCCGATCTGTAACGAGTCTGAGCGGCTGGTGGAGAGTGGCGTCGTGGTTGTCGCCGCCGCGGGCAATCTCGGTTATCAGCGTTTTGAAACCAAGGACGGGTCTTACGAAGGTTATACCGCATTCAGTATTACCGATCCCGGCAACGCTGACGGCGTGATCACGGTTGGCGCAACGCACCGCTACCGGCCGCACACGTATGGCGTCAGTTTCTTTTCGAGCCGTGGTCCAACTGGTGACGGCCGTTTGAAACCGGACTTGGTTGCGCCGGGTGAACGTATCGAGTCGTCTTTGCTTGACGGTGCGTGGGGAGAGCTCGACGGTACGAGTATGGCGGCGCCACACGTGAGCGGCGCGGCCGCGATGCTGATGGCGCGTTATGACGAACTGATCGGCGAGCCGCAGCGAATCAAACGCATCCTGTGTGAGAGCGCGACCGACCTCGGCCGTGAGCGCAGTTTTCAGGGCCACGGAATGCTCGATGTTTTGCGTGCGTTTCAGAGTATCTAGGAGGAAGAACTCGTGATCTTCAGTCTCGACGTCCGGCGGGCGCGCAAGGGCGACTGCCTCATTCTTCACTACGGATCGAAAAAAGATCCGGGGCTTGGTTTGATTGACGGTGGACCATCGCAAGTGTATGGACCACACCTCAAGCCGCGTCTCGAAGAGATCAGAGCGTCGCGTGAGCTTGGGCCGGATGAGCCGCTGCCGGTGGACTTTTTGATGGTCAGTCACGTTGACGACGACCACATCAAAGGCGTGCTCGAACTGACGAAAGAGTTGCTGGAAGCGAAAGCCGCGAAACGCCCGTTGCCGGTCAAGATCAAGGGCGTGTGGCACAACACGTTTGACGACATCATCGGGAATAGTCCGAAGGAATTGACTGCGGCGGTGACGGCTCAGTTTGGCGCGGCGTCGCTCAGCGGTGAACCGGATGTTGAAGGACTCGATCCTGATGTTGCGAAAGTGCTGGCGAGTGTCGGGCAGGGCTTTCGGTTACGCGACGATATTCGCGGGCTGAAGTTGCGGATCAATCCGGATTTTGCAGGCGGACTCGTGATCGCGAAGAAGAAGGCGAAGGCGATCGACATGGGCAAAGGACTGAAGTTCACCGTGGTTGGACCACTGCACGCTGAAGTCGTCGCCTTGCAGAAGGACCACGATAAGTTTTTAAAGAAGAAAGAGAAGGGGACAGCGAGTTTGCTGGCCGCGTTCACGGATAGCTCGGTGGCCAATCTTTCGAGCATCGTTGTGCTCGCGGAAGTGGGTAAGAAGCGGATGCTGCTGACCGGCGACGCGCGCGGTGACAAGGTGTTGGAAGGTCTCGAAATGCTTGATCTCTTAAAGCCGGGAGGCAAGAGCACGACGCACGTCGACGTTTTTAAAGTACCGCATCACGGAAGCGACCGGAATGCTGATCCGATTCTCTTCCGGCGCGTCACGGCAGATCACTACGTCTTCTCCGGCGACGGCGAACATGGCAACCCCGAACGAGAAACGCTCCAGATGCTACTTGACGAGCGTGGCGAAGACGACGACTTCACGATCCATCTCACCTACCCAATCGACGAGATCGACGTGGGTCGCAAAGCCGATTGGGAAAAGGAACAGAACAAGGAAAAAGCCCGCAAGAAAAATAACCCCAACGTGAAGGTGCGAGCCAACTGGTCCGCGAAGAAAAATAGCCTCGGAGCCTTCTTCGCCGCCCACAAGAAATTCGCTAAGAAGGTCGTGATCGTTGACGAGGCCGAGCCCCACATGATCAATTTGCTCGACGAATTATGATTCTCCTGGCCCAACCCGGTTATACGCAACTGCGGACTTTTGGGGCACCATGAATTAAATCTTGACTTTGGGCTACATCCGGTAGTATTGGTCGTTGTGACTCACAAGCTTCTTTACCGTCCATCGCCGGATGTTCGGTAGCTCAGCTTCCGTAAGTAGCTTCACCCACTTAAAAGAAAGGCTCACCCCTATGTCAGGACGGAAACTACTCCCTCGTATAGTTTTTGCCGTTTTAGGTATTGTTATCGGTTCATTTCTGGCGCTCGCCGTGGTCAATCAGAAGTCAGACAGCCAGCGAAGACCCGTAACGTCCATCCCGCCAACCTACTCCATAGTAAAGACCATTGAGATTTTGAGTACAAAGGTGGTCCGTGAAGATGGTCCGGGCGCCGGCGTGTCAGTTGAGGTTAGAAACAACTCTGACAAGGCAGTAATGGCCATCGACCTTGTTTGCGGAGAGGGAGCCATCACAAAGAACGGTCTAACCGACGAAGAGAATCCGATTGTCGTTATTCCTCCCTACGGAACTACGACAATTGAGATGACCTTTGGTGAGATGTCCCCTGATTCTCCCTTGGTCATTAGTGCTGTTACCTACGCGGACGGTACGGAAGAAGGAGATGAGAAGTCACTTCGCCTGATGCACCAGCAACGCGACCACGACAGAAAAATGATGAAGGAAATCCGCGCCCGGAAAAAGGAGGCGAAAACCCCATGAAGCTTGGCCTCCTCACCATGAGCGCCTCTTTTATTCTCATCTTCACTCTCACAACCAAGACCCAGGGAACCTGTGCTGACACCTGGGCACAACAAGGCAGCGAGGTGTTATCTTCGAAGTGTGGTAACCGTCCGAACGCCGGCTCTCTCACCAAATCAGTGGTCCAAAAGATCTACTGGGTAGACGGCTACGAGCGTTTAGTCGAGGTGACAGATACTGGTCAAACTTCACCAAACTTTTTCTTGTCGACGGATTGTGTCAGGTGCTGGCCTGAGTTCCATGCTCCCTTTTGGGACGAGGACGGGACGACTACCTACTGGAAACAGAAAACTTATCCCGCCACGATCAAACTCGACGTGTGGGAATGCGTTGTCTCAACAATCCCAAGTTCGGACCATAGACAGGGCCACGCATGCAAGTGCGGCGAAGGTTGGTCCGGCGAGTGGCCCGACTGCGCTCTCGATGGTTGTGGCAATAACGGGACATCTTGCAGTTTCCACTCTCAATGCTGCGACGGCATTTGCAATAACGGCGTCTGTGGCGGCGGCGATCCAAGCCCCGGCGGCTCCGGCGGAGGAACACCCGTGTTGATCGACGTGTTGGGAAACGGTTTCAACCTGACCAACACCGCCGGCGGCGTAAACTTCGATCTGGACACCAACGCCATTCCGGAAATGCTCTCCTGGACCTCATCCGGAACCGACGACGCGTGGTTAACTCTCGACCGAAACGGAAACGGCACCGTCGATAACGGCTCCGAACTCTTCGGCAATTACACGCCGCAACCCACCCCGCCATCCGGACAACAGAAGAACGGATTCCTAGCGTTAGCTGAATACGACAAGGTCATCAATGGCGGAAATAACGACGGCCTAATCACTCAAGCTGATTCTGTTTTCTCTTCACTACGCCTCTGGCGCGATGTGAATCACAACGGCATCTCCGAACCGTCAGAGTTGTCCACCTTACGAGACGCCGAGCTCGTGGCCATTGAGCTCGACTACAAGTTATCGAAGAAGACTGACGAGTACGGTAATCAGTTCCGTTATCGAACCAAGGTCGTGGATGTGAGGGGAGGTCAAATGGCTCGGTGGGCTTGGGACGTGATATTGATTTCGAGTCCCTAGCTTGCGATGACAACGAAAACAAAGGAGGCGTCCTCGCAAGGGCGTCTCTTTTTTGCGCCCTAACCACCTGTTCACAATTCTTAACAATTTTTTACCTGTAATTAACACGCCACGAGCGCGCGGCGGCGTATTATTGGCGACTTCTGGGCAACAAGGGAAACTATGGGCTTGAGCGGGCGGTGCGGGGGCTTCGCAGTAGGGCGTGCGAAGTGGCACAATGGCACGGGCAGGCGCATACGCCCGTGCGCGAATACGACCCGACACGCCCGTGCGCAACCCGATATTGCGCGCGCAACAAATGGCGGCGTGCCGTCGTACCCAAACTCAAACCAAAAACTTCAGTTGTCCAAGTAGACGCTGGATGAGCTAAGGGAACAAATGTGTATGAAACGCGAGCAGAGCTTGTCTTATCGTCTGGGAATTGCATTCCTGATCACGGGGTTGTTGTCGTCCCTCGCAGGTTGCGTAAACAAGGCTCAGCAAAATTTTGAACGTCCCCCGGCGCCGGTGAAAGTCGCGTCGGCCGTAAGCCAGGACGTGGCGAGCTATCTCGACGCGCTCGGCAAGATCGTCCCGCGCGAGACCGTCGCGATTCAGCCCCAGGTGTCGGGCCGAATCATGAAGATTCATTTCACCGACGGCGCCAACGTAAGAAGAGGCCAGTTGCTTTTCACGATCGACCCGCGTCCGTTTGAGGCCAATCTCAAACAGGCGCAGGCCAATCTTGCGCGCGATGCCGCGCTCAAGAAACAGGCCGAAGCCAATCTGGCGCGCGAAGTGGCTCGTGAGAAGTGGGGCCGAACCCAGGTCGATAGATATAAAACACTCGTCGAGCAGGGTGTAGTCGCCAGCGAGCAGTATCAACAACTGCGAGCAGACTACGACACGCTACAGGCAAACACGGAAGCCGCACGCGCCGCGGTGCGCAGCGCTGACGAGACGATCAAGGTCGACAACGCCGCAATCGAAACGGCGAAGGTTTCCCTGAGCTACTGCTACATTCACTCGCCAATCGACGGCCGCGCCGGACAGCGGCTCGTCGACATCGGCAACGTCGTGAATCCCGGCGGACCAGGCGGCGGTGACTCGAGCACCACAGTTCCGAACAACGCTCTGCTGGTGATCGAACGGCTCGATCCGATCTACGCCGATTTCACCATCTCGCAATCCAATCTCACCGCCGTGCAACAGCAAATGCGCGCCGGCACATTGCAAGCGGAAGTTCGCATTCCCGAAGCGGCCGACGATCCGGTTTTGGGCCAACTAACATTCGTCGACAACGCCGTGCAGAACGAAACCGGCCAGGTCACACTGCGCGCCACGCTGCCGAATCCAGAACATCGTTTCTGGCCCGGACGCTTTGTCAACGTGCGTCTCGTTTTGAGCACGGTGCAAAGCGCGGTGCTGGTTCCAGTTTCAGCGCCGCAGATGTCGGCAAACGGATCTTACGTTTACGTGGTCAAACCCGATTCGACCGCCGAACAGCGCCAGGTGTCGCTGGGCCAACGCCAGGGCGATCTGATCGTGGTTGAAAAAGGCGTTCAGGCGGGCGAGCGCGTCGTAACCGACGGACAACTCGGCGTCACACCCAACGGCAAGGTCGCGGTTGAACAACCGCGTGAAGCAAACAGCCCGGCAGTCGCAGGAGACGGATCGAAGTCATGAATCTGTCAGAACCATTCATTCGGCGGCCGGTAATGACCGCGGTGTTAACGCTGTCAGTGATCCTGTTCGGCGTAATGAGTTACTTCCAACTGCCGGTCAACGATCTTCCGGTAGTTGATTATCCGGTGATTCAGGTCGTCGTCGGTTATCCCGGCGCGAGTCCCGACACGATCGCCAACAACATCGCCACGCCGCTCGAGCG
>DASUPR010000488.1:0-3623 GCA_036281015.1 Pyrinomonadaceae bacterium | reverse complement strand
GGTTGAGTCTGCAAATACCATCGACGTTGTCGGGGGCATGAGCCTCACAGACTTGTCGGGGGATGTTGGCTCACTGACGTGTCGGTGGATTGTTCAGTTCACCTACCTAACAACCTCATCACCTCCGAATGCAGCAGCACCACATCCGGTGACTGCTGCAAGGCGAGAAAGTAGTTCTTCTGAAACTGCGTGCCTGATTCCGAGGGCGCGAGCAGCGTCTTCGCGCGCTCGGTCAAAGCCTTCGCATCCTCGTCTGTCATGGGGTGCTCCGCCTCGCGCGTGTCCAATCCCTCATCGATCTGCACGATGAGCTCCGACAACCGGTGCAGCCAATCAAACCACGGGTCTTTCAATACCAACTGCAAGAATTCATAACTATTCGAGATCCGCCCGCGCGCCCGCTCGTAATCCCGGCGCTCTAATTCGAGCAACAGTTTGTGTAGCCGCAACAGCCCATGCCGCAGTTCCTTCAACGCATCACGCGTAAGCTCCGACGCCCTCTCGTTACTCATAGTGCCCCCTGTTGCCCCAAGTATATCCGAAGGTTCGCTATGCTATGATCCCGCCGATGCCCAGCGCCATCTCCCTCAACACTCCAATTGAGGATCTTCACAACTTCCGAATCGCACGCCTGGGTGATCAACTCTCGCACAAACTCGCGCTCGCACTCGCGTCACACGCAAACAAACGCAGCGCCGCGGACGTCACGGTTGAGGATCTACTCAACTACTTACCGATGCGTTACGAAGATCGTTCGCACCCGGCGGCGATCAAAGATCTTTCCGACGGCCTCGAAGCGTCGCTCGAGTTGCTCGTACATCGCGCGCACGGTTACGAAGTCAGAAAAACTTACGGCCGCGGACCACGCCTCTTCATCTTTGAAGTAAGAGCACACGACGCCGCCCGCACTGGACCAGAAGTGATCGTGTGGTGGTTTGTTTCCGGCCGCCGCGCGTACGAGATCGTCAAGTATTACAAAGACAAACTCGTCGCCGGAACGCGTTTCATCACCTTCGGCCGCTGGGAATGGAACGCCGCGAAGAGCACTTACAAACTACAGCTTCACCGCCCGGCCGACGAGCTCGAAATCCTTCCCTCACCCGAACAACAATCCTTAATGACGGAAGAAGAGATCGGTCCCGAGCAGTCGGAAGAAAACGTTTCGGATCCGGCGCTCGCGTTGATTCACGTCGGCCGCCGCGTCCCGGTTTATCGGAAGCTTGGCCCATTCAACTCGAAACGCGTGCGCGAGATCGTACACGCGGTCCTCGCGGCGCTCGATCCGCAAGCAATCGAAGAAACACTTCCAGACGATCTGTTAAAGCGCATCAAGCTAATCCCGCGGACCCGCGCGCTAAACGAGATTCACTTTCCACCGCCCGACGTCTCAATGGAAGACTACGAGCGCGCGCAAAGCCCGGCCCACGCGCGGATGGTCTTCGAAGACTTCTTCTGGGTTACGTTTGCGCTCGGTCTGAAACGCGGCCGCCGCGCGAAGGAATCGAAAGGCGCGCCGTTGCGCATCGACAAAGCGCTGTACAACAAGATCGCCGCTGTGCTGCCGTTTAAGCTGACGGAAGCACAACGCAGAGTCACAAAAGAGATCTTCAACGACTTGAAATCCACGGCGCCGATGAACCGTCTGTTGCAAGGCGACGTCGGCAGCGGCAAAACCATCGTCGCGCTGATCGCCATGGTCGCGGCCATGGAAAACGATCTGCAAACCGCCCTCATGGCCCCGACCGAAATTCTCGCCGAGCAACACGCGCGAAACATCAAACGCCTGCTCGCGAAGACGCCTTATCGCGTCGAACTCATGACCGGCTCGCTTCGCGCCGCACAAAAGAAAGAACTCCGCACGGCCTTGAAAGCCGGCGAGATACACGCCGTGATCGGCACTCACGCGCTGGTCCAGGAAGGCGTCGCATTCGCCAAACTAGGTCTCGCAGTGATCGACGAACAGCATCGTTTCGGCGTCATGCAACGCGCCGAACTGCGCGCGCGCGGCTTCAATCCCGATGTGCTGGTCATGACCGCGACGCCGATTCCGCGTTCGCTAGCAATGACTGTTTACGGTGATCTCGATGTGTCGGTGATCGATCAGATGCCTCCCGGCCGTACGCCGATCGAGACGATCGTGGCGGGCGAAGATCAGCGACAGGACGTGAAGCGCCTGATCTCGCGTGAGGTAAAAGCCGGGCATCAGGTTTACGTCGTTTATCCGCTGGTCGAAGAATCAGAGAAGATGGATTTAAAGGACGCAACGCGCCGTTACGAATACCTGCGCGACGTCGTCTTTCCACGACTCCCGGTCGGCTTGCTGCACGGCAAAATGAAACCACCGGAAAAAGAAACGGTGATGAAGGCCTTTGTCGCAGGCGAGATCAAGATCCTCGTGTCGACGACCGTGATCGAGGTCGGCGTTGACGTGCCGAACGCGTCGGTGATGATCGTGGAGCATGCGGAGCGTTTCGGGCTTTCGCAACTGCATCAGTTGCGTGGGCGCGTCGGGCGCGGCGCGAAGAAGAGTTACTGCGTGCTGTTGACGAGTGACAAAAAGACGGCGGTGGTTGAAGAGCGTCTCGGCATCATGGCGAAGACGACCGACGGGTTTGTCATTGCGGAAAAAGATCTCGAGATACGTGGACCAGGCGAAGTGCTCGGTACGCGGCAGTCAGGTTTGCCGGAGTTCCGGATCGGGAACTTGGTGCGCGACAGGCTATTGCTGGAGAGCGCAAAGCGCGAAGCCGAAGCATACCTGAATAAAGAAAAATCTCCGGTGACCGCGAAACTGATCGCGCGCATCACACGAGACACACGGTTTGGACTCGCTGCGATTGGATAAGTCATGCGCGTGATTGCTGGTGCGTTCAAGGGAAGAAATTTGAAGAGCCCGCCGTCGATGCAGGTGCGGCCGACGTCGGATCGACTGCGCGAAACGCTCTTCAACGTGATCGCGGCGCACGTTCCCGATGCGCGATTTTTAGACCTCTGCGCCGGATCTGGCGCTGTCGGAATTGAAGCGCTGTCGCGGGGCGCGGCGCATGCGACGTTTGTCGACCGTTCACGCAGAAGTTGCCAGTTGATCGAGTCGAACCTCGAGTTGTGCCGCGTGCCGGAAGAGCAGCGGGACATTTATTGTTCAGAGGCGTCCGAGTTTTTGCGCCAGTGGGACGGAGATCTTTGGGATGTTGTGTTCTTTGACCCGCCATATAAAGAGGATTACTTGAGAACGCTTCAATTCCTCGGTTCGTCAAAGCTGCTAAATGAAAATGGACTGGTCGTCGCCGAGCACCACCACAAAACGAATCTGCCGGAGACAATCGACTGCCTGACCCGCACGCGCGTCCTGAAACAGGGCGATTCCGCGTTGAGCTTCTACGTTTGCTAGAATCCGTTCAATGTTAGTACTCGGCATCGAAACCTCCTGTGATGAAACTGCGGCCGCGCTCGTGCGCGATGGCCGCGAGATCCTGTCGTCTGTGATCTCTTCGCAGGTCCCCATTCACAAACGCTTTGGCGGCGTCGTCCCGGAGCTCGCGTCGCGCGAACATCTCGACAAGATCGTTCCCGTGGTTAACGAAGCGTTCGAACGCGCGGGCCTGACCGCGCGCGACGTCGAC
>DASUPR010000487.1:0-4356 GCA_036281015.1 Pyrinomonadaceae bacterium | reverse complement strand
CACTGAGATATTCGATTCTTCGTTGAGCGCGAGCACGTAGTAGGCATTCAGGTCCACATCAGGACGTGAGCGAAGGTTCCCTTGCATAAATGACTGGACCTTCTCGCGGCACTGCTTGTCGTCGGCTTCGCCGTCTCCTCGCTGTGTCAGCCAGACGGCGGGTTTCACACCGGACAGCGGCGTCTTCGTCGCCTTGTCGTTGATCTTGAAGCGGACAACGGCCTCCTTCGCTTCCATCAACTCGGCCGATTTTCCCGGTTCCTTGCCTGGTTCCTTGATCGCTTCGATCGTGAACTCGACTTCCACCCCACCGCGTTCGATCTTCTGTGGTCCAGTTTTTTGCTGGGCCATTGCAGGCTGCAACCCCGCGATTGCGGAAACGAAGAAAATCACCACGCGCGTCAGCGCTTTCAAGTCGCGCATCGTGCTGCAAAACGATCGCACGGCGACAACTGCGTCGTTAGCAAACTCGACAATCGCCAGACGCAGTTCGGGCGACTCCTGAAAAGTAAATAACGTGCGGCCGTTATTCTGCTTGATGTTCTCAATTTGAAAACCACGGCAGCGTAGAAAACTGGTTAACGTAAGGTCGGTTGTTTGGTACGTCTGTTTCGTCGGCGGGGAGTTTGAGTGAGTACTATTCATCATGGAGGTACACCTCAAGTTTGCTGATCGACGGGCCTGTTCATAGACGAGGGAACAGGCCGGCCGAGCAGTCAAACAAATTTAAGCGGGGCTAATTAATGTTCGGTGTTCGAAGGGATGCTTAGAGAGCGCAGGGTGCGCCAGTGCTTTGCACCTGCAGATCATTAAGAGCTTTGATAATTGCGTCGGCGTCCGTCACGAGTTCCTGACCGGTCGTACCAAGCGCGGGATCCTGGTTGATTTTGCCGGACGCGATGAGAGCATTAACTCTGTTTTTGTAGTCGGTAACTTTCGCGACGGCGTCGCAGAATTTTGCCTGGTCCACTTTGAGAACTGCTTCGTCAAGCTTTTCGATCAAGCCGGGACGGTCCTTCGTCTCGGCGGACTTACCGCTGATTAAGACGGTTGTGGTCTTGGCTTTTAAATTCGAGAGCATTGCCTGAACTTCCGTCACGGTCGTGGCGTGGGCCAGCGGAGCGGCGACGAAAATAGCGATTGCGCACAGGAGAGCGGCTAACGATTTTGTTTTCATCTTGAATTTCATAGTTCCTTTTGTTCTGAAGTTATCGGGGTACTTCCCCTTTAGCAATGACCGTGCCTTCGCCGATAAACGTGTAAATGTCTAGTTCTCTGCTAAGCGGGTGTTCCACGGTGGAACACTAGTCAACACGGATGGCACAGATTGGAATCCGTGCCATCCGTGGCCAACTTTCTCTATGGAGTCACGCGGAAGATGCCCCAGAGTCCGTTATCAAACTGGAACGACGACTGCGTGCGGTACAGGTAATCACCCGTTACGCGACGCGCGCCTCCAGCACCGTTCTCGGGAACAGCGTCCATGTGATTCGACGCGCCATGACCCTGCTGTGCGCCTTTCCACTCGGAGAGCGGATTGTTGCCAATCTGGGTCGAGTTGTTGATGTACGGCTCCTGCTGCCAGATGTGACCGTGAACCTGGAACACGTTGTTGCGCGCGTGGCCATTCGAATTGAGCACGCGGAAGCGAACAGGCGTTCCGGCTTTGGCCGTGAAAACAGGAGTCACAGGATCGCCGCCAACCTGTGCGTTGGACAGCGAGTTGGTGTAGTCGAATGCACGAGTTTGCTCGAGCGGCAGATCGGGCTCGTAGCCCAACCGTTTCCACATCGGCTCGGTGCGATAGTTGAGGGCCTTCTGACCGGAGTCTTCCGGATCCTCTTCTCTCGCCACGTTCGGCACTGCCGCGGCATCGCCTTGCAGGTTGCCGCGACGCAGGTTGATGTCGGTCTGGAACTGAAGGACGAATTCACGGAACGAGGTGCCGTCGGTCTTGCTGACGGTCGCCTGCGAGCGCGAGTTCGCGTCTTCAATCCAGGTGGCGCCCTGCGGCTCGATGATGAGCGACGCAATCGCGCCCTTGTTCGAGTGCTTGATCGGGTCTGACGAGATCAGGTTGGTCGCGCCAAACTCGATCGGCGTCGCTACGAGCGACGAACCAACCGCGCGCACGTCGCCTGCGTACCACTTGTATTTGACGACCTGGCCCGGTGCCGCCGTCTGTTTCGTCGGCTGTCCGGTGATCGGGTCGATGTTGTTTTGAACGTTGAGACCGACGTTAGCGCCGTCGCTCGACACCACGTCGAAAGCAACAAGCTGCGGGTGTAGACCGACCTGATTGGACGGCTTCACCTGGTTCGCGTTGAACCCTTCGACGATCATCGGCAGTGTGTTCCAACCGGCGAGGTCAAGCAGGTTCGCGGGCAGTTTGTTTTCCAACGTGAGTTCAACGCAGTCTCCGGCGTTGGCTCTCAACACCAGCGGCTCGACAGGGACATTGGCTTTTAGCTTGCCGGTGTTTTTGTCGATGTCGTTGCTGCGGATGTAGAGAATCGCGGTCGGGTCGTGCAGGATGCCGCCCTGGTTAGTGCGATTGTTGTAAACAAGCGTACCGCCAGGCAGGACATCGCTCGCTGCAACCGCAGTCACGGCGAGCTTGCGGCTCGGCGCACTCTTCGGGCACATGCCGCTGAAGTCGTTGCTGTTGTTGACGTTCACTTTGCCGTTCGGGTTGTTGGGCAACGTAACGAGATCGGGCTGGAGTCCGGCGCCGCCGTTGTAAGCGCGCATGATTCCCCACGTGCCGTTCCATTGGTTATCCACCGAACCGCCCGGCTGATACAGGTAATCCGCGAACGGGATATTGCCTTTGACTGCGGAGATACCCGGCAGCTCGAACTCGAAGTGCTCGGAAATGCCCATCGACTGCGAATTGCGGTAACCCGAATTCGGATCGCTGCGCTCGTAGAGCCACTTCTGACCGTGAATGTTGAAGTTGTGACTTTCCTCGTGAGCACCGACGAGAATGCGGACTTGCACTCGGTCGGCCTCGTAAGCACGCATCAACGGCGTGAACGGATCGCCACCCTGTAGACCACCGGTCAACGCCGGATAAAAATTGGGTTGAACGTTCAGGTCCGGATTCGCGCGCGTGACATCCGAACGATAGACGTTCGAGAGATCGCCCGCGTCACCCGCAGCCTGTGTGTTTGTATTCGGATCCTGTGCGCGCAGCGCGACAGGTTCGTTGCGATAGTTGACCGTCATCGTGCCGGGGTCCGCGGCTGAAACTGCTTCCGGACACGGAAGCGGAACGCCACCCGGACACTCATCTGCTTTCTTGATGTTGATCGGCAGGGCAGCTTCGTCTCTCACCGGCGGGTTGATCGCGTTCGCCGGATCGGGAATCGGATGACCTGCGTTGTTAACGCCGCCGCCCGCTTTGTAGGCGAGTGTGTAATCAGCAAACTCGAGCAAAAACTCGCGATAGCTGTCGGCAGGGTTCTGCGTTTGAATTACCGCCTGCCAGGTTGTTGGACCACCGTCAAAGCGTCCGCCGAGCACCTGGCCGGTTTCGTTGTGTTTCCAAATGGAATTTTCAGGCTCCGTCACGAGACCGGAATAAAGACCGGCCTGCTGGTGTGTAGAAGGTCCGAAGTGATCGTGCGAGAAGACAGTGCCGAGCGTGCGATCCTTGCCCGCCAGATTCAGGGTCGGGTCAGCGAACCAGCGCTGCACGGTTGTCTGCGCGCCGAGCGTGCCGAAGAACGGATGCGGCATGGCCGTCAACGTAGTTTTGGTCGTGCTGTTGAAGGCTTGCAAACCGCCCGCGGCGTTGATGGCGTTGATTCGCTCGATGACTTCGTCAGGAGCAAACGTGCCGTCTTCATAGTTGAAACCGTTACCCGCGCCGTCTGAAGAAGTCACGTCAAACTTCACGAGGTGAATGTGCTGGCCCATGATGTCGGTCGGCGTGCGCACCTGGAAGTCGTCGAGTTCGTAGATGTGCGGTGTCAGGTTTGTGTGCTGGAACGTAATACAGTCGTTCGTGTTGGCGCGGAAGAAAAGCGGCTCCGGCGCCCGCGTGCCGGCCAGAGTCGGAGCAACATCGCCCCACAGCGTCAGAATGCGCGACTGCGGGAAGTGCCAACCTGCTTTGTTCAACTTGAGATCGAGCTGAATCGCCGCGCCTTTGTACAGCCGCGGGCGGCCGAAAGCATTACCGCTGTCGTCGCGGCAGGGATCTGCGAACGGCGCACCCGGTTTTGGCGGCAGACCGTTCAACGAGAAGTTGGCGGCCGTACCGTCGGGACGGAAGCTCGCGACCTGCTTCTGCGCGTGGAAGTTCATCGCCGCGATCTCTTCCGGCGTACCCGTTTCGGGAACGGCCTTAGC